>JAWODE010000189.1:0-11051 GCA_046483455.1 Candidatus Hydrogenedentota bacterium
GATTTCTCGAGCCCGGTATAGTGCGATCACTCCATATGAAATCAATACTGCATTCAAAGAACTTTCTGATGTTGATTTCAATCTTTCCTCAGCAGGTGAATCACGACAGATCATCGATCTTATCTGGCCTCGGGCGCGTTCTTGGGCTTATACAGTGTAGAAACGCTTTACGGTGTCGCTACAGCCGCATAAATCTGGTCCCACACTAGCACGGCGTCCAACGTGACGGGCCAATTCTCGCCAGGATACCGCTCAAACAGGACGTGACCATCCATGTATAGAATGTTGCCGCCGCCGGGGATATGGTTGAATGCTTCCGGATCGGATGCGACACGATCGTACATCAACGCTATCTCAGACTGCGCACGAGTCGAAGCCGCCGGATTGTTGATGTCCGTGATGAAAAACCGCTCGATACCTTCGCGCAAGCGGAAGATCGTGACAGGGTTACCATTAACATCCACGCCCTCGAAATCCGAGTTGTGCGCATTGACAACCTCTTCCACGGTTGTGCCCGCCAAGTGCACAGTAACAAGATTGATGGCTGTCTGCAAGGTGAAATTCTGATCATCCATAGCCCACCCAAGATACGCGTAACTAATGCCTGGGAATCGCGGCACACGACCCCAGGGGCATTCCCGGTAGAAACTGGTATGGCAGTCCGGGTCGCCAATGCTCAATTCGCTTCTCGTCTTCCAAGCCACCTGGTCATCGTCTGAGGGACAGATGATGATGCCTATGTCCGTCATATACTCGGGGTAAATGCTCGGCGCATCGGGCATCAGGTAAAGGTCACCGGGTTCCGGCAAACAGGGCCCGAAGGTATAGTCGTTTGGATCGAGGATGTAACCTGCCGGCGGGAACAGTTCCCCCTTCGCCTCGTTTGCGTACATCTTAAAAACAAGACCCATTTGTTTGAGGTTATTGGCGCAACTTGCGCGGCGAGCCGCTTCTCGTGCGCGCGCGAGTGCCGGCAGCAGAATCGCCGCGAGGATGCCAATGATGGCAATGACTACCAGCAATTCGATAAGTGTAAATCCATGCCTTTTCTTCATTGTTTTGTCCTCCTCTCTCCCCTGGACTCTCGACGATTTCCTTCACAAAGAAATCGTTTTCCTTGATTAGTATGACCCAAGGGGCAGAATCCGTCAATACCAATTCGACCGTTTTTTCGCCAAAAATCGGTATAGCAGCGAGGCTTTGGTCGTTCCGCCGCGCTAATCAAACGCCGCGCGGGCGATGCGCCGTATTTAGCGGGGTTATAGAGTGGCGATTTCCTCGGATTCGTTGTTTTTCGGGCGGGTTTTAGCGCTTTTTCCACTCGATGTTCGCTCACTGAAGAGGATATCCATCACGTTGCGAACGTAATTTTCATCGGACATGCCGAGGGTGGCTTCTTCGGGAAAAGGAACGAGGGATTTGAAGACTGCCGCCAGTTCGGCAAAGAGATGTACGCGCGCCTCGGGATTCAGCATTTCCCGGCGCTGAAGGGCATGAAGGGCCACTTTTGCGGTCTCGGGCGTCACGCGCTGGCGCAAACGGGCGGCCAAGTGCGGATAATTCTTGAGGGAATTGAATTTGTTCGGAAGCGTCCTCTCAAGGTCGGGTGTGGCGAAGGTATCTTCGCGCACAACAACCGTGTTGGCCGCCAGGTCGCCCAGCCGCTGGCACTGTTTGGACAGCACGCAGAGCAGTCCACCCACGAAATAGAGAAACGGGAGCGCATCGACAAAGCGTAAGAGGTTACGGACCACCACTTGGCTGAATTCGAGCCGGAGCCCCTGGGCATCCATAACGCGGAGGCGCAACAGGCGCTTGCCGATGGTCTGGCCGCGCATAAACCACTCGCACACGATGCGGTAAGTTGTAAAGAAGGCATACACAAGCAGCGCAAACAGCGCGAATGTGATGTCACCCCCAAAGGGGACCAGCATTTTGAACAGGGTCGACAGTAAAAACGCCCCGAAGGCCAAAACGGCCGTGTCGACAAGCCAAGCCAGAAAGCGAGTGATCGGGCCCGCCAGAAGCAGCCCGAATTCCACGCCCTCGGGGGTCCGAATAACCATTTTCTGTCCGCTATAGCTGCTCATGGACTGCCGGATGCCTCGCGTTTCTCGATGCCGGGCGCCTCTTCCTGTTGAAATTCATGCGCCCGGCCGGACAAGAACAGGTACAGAAACAGCAGCACCAATTCGACTACTCCGAACGCGATTTTCAGCCAGAACGGCACCACAAAATGGTATTGGGACAAATAGGCCTCGACAAATCCCGCCCAGACAAGCAGGATCGTCACACCTCCAATGAGGGTCACCACCTCGGGGCCAATCGCGCGCATGCGCTCGCGGAGGGGATCGCGGGTTCCCCAGCCGATGAGGGCCTGTGCGAGGAGGAATCCCGCCTGGCCGGCGATGAGAATGGCGGGTATCTCGGTCGCGCCATGGGGAAGCAGCCATCCGGTCAGGAAAACGCCCTCGCCGGCGTGGAGGTAGTCCATGCAAACGGCCCCCAGCAACACGCCGTTGCCGAAGAGTACCGCGAGCGTACCGACTCCCCAGGTCATGCCGAGGGCCATCGTGACAAATGACACCCGGGTATTATTGATGATGTAGAAAGCCGTTCCCCGGGCCTTTGCGCCCGCCAGAGGGTCCAGCCCCTCCTCGCCTGCCTGTTCGTACACTTCGCGTTCCTGCGCGATACGCTCGGCCGGGTCAATCTGGAGATGGGCGTACGGCAAAATAGTGCGCTTTGCCTCGGGGTTCAACACAAAGACACTGCCGATAAAACACCCCGCGAGGGTAATACCCAAAGAGAGATAGAATGCGCCCACATGTCGGCGAAACGTATGGGGCAGCACGTTACGGAACCAATGCCACACGGCGAGGCGGTGTGGGCGTTTGCGTGTTTCGTGTATCTCGCCGTAGGCGCGGGCGACCAGGGACTCGAGGTAGTGCACCAGTTCCGGTTCCGCGCCGTAGGTGCCGAGCTTGACGAGGTCGCTCGACGTGCGCTGGTAGAGATAGTGAAAGCGGCGCGCCGTTGCAACGTTGAACCGGTACGCCGCATCGTTGGCCAGTTGATCCAGCAGGCGCTCGAGTTCGTTCCAGCGCGGGCGCTCTTCGGTAATAAACCGTTCCAAATCGATAATCACAGCACTTGCCTTTGCTTGATGCTCATGTATTGGCTCACCAGCTCCGTGCACAGTTTTTCATTTTGCACAAGGTGGAGCGAGGCGCCCCGGTGGTACAGGCTACGCTCGAATTCCCGCAGATCGTGCCAATACATGTGCCCCGCCAATTCCTTGTAGACGTCTTCGGGCTCGCGCACTTCGGGATTCGAAAAGAGCGGCTGTACGCCCGGGGGATTGATCATCATCACCATCAGCAGGTGGTGGCGGCCGATGAGGTCCACCATCCGCAGAAAACTCTCGGCCAGCACGGGATCATCCAGGTTTGTCAGGAAGACCAGCAGGGCGCGGCGGCGCATCCGTAAGCGGATAAACGCGCCCAGTTCCTCGAAATCGGGATTCACCACCCGCGGCCGGATGGTGTAAATCGCGTCGCGGCACGCGCTGTAGTGGGACTTGCCATTCCGGGCGCGCACGAAGGCATTGACGTGGTCGCTGTAGACCAAGGTGCCGAAAAGGTCGCCCTGGCGCTCAGCGGCTTGGCCCATGACCAGACTCGCCGTGAGAAAGCGTTCGAGCTGCGAGCGGTCCGCTATTTCCTCGGGCACGCCGGGCCGCGGCGGCGTAACTCGCGCACTTAAGCGTGATGCATCCACCACCACATAGACTTCCTGAGTACGCTCGAGTTGATAGGTCTTGGTGATGGGATGGCCGCGTTTGGCCGTAGCCTTCCAGTGAATATCCTCGTAACTGTCGCCGTGCTGATATTCACGAAGCTGTTCGAATTCGCGGCCCTTCCCCACCTGCCGCTGCGCATGGGCGCCGATGGTTCCGCGGTTGAGAAAGAGGGCGGCCAGGTTCCGGCGCTCCTGCTGGAGGTTGGGGTAAACCCGAAGCTCGGTCCGCGTCGGCGACGAGCGGCGAACGGCCCAGAATCCGAACAACGAGGCTGTCTCGATGTGGACGGCGTCGATGGGGTAATTTCCACGTTCGAGAGGGGTGCAGGGCCACGTGATTTGACTTATGCCGCCGCCCTCCGGCAGGCGCGCCCGGACGTCCTCATGTTCAAAACGGAAGCACCGCGGCAGCGGAATGCCGAGGCGCACCCGGCGAATACGTCCCGGCGCGTTGTCAATGAGAATGGGAATCTCGCCTTCACGCCCTTTCGCGAAACGCACCACGCTCGGGCAGGCGGCCGAGACCTTGTCGAGCCGGTTCAGCGCCAGGACCGCATCCAGAGCCGCCAAAACGACAAAAAGCCCAACGATAGTCCACGCTAACGGCCCCGCCACTTCCTCGAACCGTCCGAAACCGGGCAGGGTCACCGAAGCGCCGGGGCCGAAGGTAATGCCCAGAAACAAAAACGGCACCAACACCACTCCCGCCCAAAAAAGTAATCTGTTTTTCGGTACGATCATCGGGGTACGGCCACCTCCTGCAGGATTCGCTGGACCACTTCGCGCACCGTCAATCCCTCGATCTCGTATTCGGGGCGCAAAATCAGCCGGTGTTCGAGAACCGGATAGGCCATATCCTTGATATCGTCCGGCGTGGCGTAATCGCGTCCGTCGAGAACCGCCTGCACGCGGGCGGTGAGAATCAGGGCCTGGGTAGCGCGGGGACTGGCCCCGACGAGAACCGCTTCATGATTCCGGGTGGTGCGGACGATGTCGACGATATAGTCCAATAACTCCTCGCGCACGGTGACGGTCTGGAGCACGTTGCGCAATCGCGGAAGTTCGGCAATGTCTATAACTTTTTGCGCCGCTCCACGCGCGAGCGCGGCTTCCGGGGCATCGTCTCCCAGCATGCGGCGCCCAAGCTCGAGTTCTTCCTCGCGTTCGGGAGGGGCCATATTGATTTTCAGTTCGAACCGGTCTTTCTGGGCTTCCGGAAGGGGGTAAGTCCCTTCGTATTCGATGGGGTTTTGCGTGGCGAATACCGTAAATTCGGGCGAAAGGGCATGGGTTTCGCGGTCGATCGTGACCGTGCGCTCCTGCATGGCTTGCAAGAGCGCCGACTGCGTTTTCGCGGGGGCACGGTTAATCTCGTCGGCCAGCAGGAAGGTGGTGAAGACAGGGCCTTTTACCAGCGTGAACTCGTTGCGCTGCAAATTAAAGACATTCGTGCCTGAGATGTCGGCGGGCATCAAGTCGGGCGTAAATTGTATGCGGGCGAAATCGCATCCCAGCACCCGGGCGAGGGTGCGCACCAGGAGGGTTTTTGCGACGCCGGGCACGCCCTCGACAAGGGCGTGGCTGTTCGTGAAGATGGTGATCAGCCCGCGATCGATGACCTCCTCTTGCCCGATGATGATTTTGCCGACTTCGGCCTTTGCCCGTTGCAGCACCGCTGTTACTTCCGTTAATTCCGCACTCACTTCCGGGTTCTCCTTCCGTTTATTCGCCTCGTTTGGACAGCACCGCGCTGATATTGCGATAGGCCTCGACGATGTCCGCGCCCGCAAGGGGACCGGTTGGGGCGCGGGCAGCGATGGCCTCGGCGTTTTTCAGTTTTGTTGCGTTGCGGGGCGAGCGGCCGAAGGCCTGCCCCCATTCCGTCAGACACACGTTCAATACCTCGGACTTGGGAATGCTTCGTTTCAGAAGATTGGCGAGCCCCGAAACGGCGTCGCGTCCCTGGGTCTGCACCACGAGGTCGCCCTCGCCACGGGCCGCATAACGCGGCGCCAAGGGACTGGCGCTTTTCCAGACATACAAGAGGGCCAGGATGGCCAGCCCGATGAATAGGCCATGCATGCGGTATTGCCGGGCCAATACCATGACCCCCGAGCCTTCCTGAATGCCCAGGTGGGTCTCGTCGAAAATTACTCGGTGCTTATCGCCCACCACCCAAGCCAGAAAGCCGGGATGCCGCGCTTTTCGCAAGGCCTCATTGCTGAAGGGAAACGAGTCCGAAACAAACACGATCGTCCCCGTGCCGAAATCGCGCTCGACCACGACGGGGCGCTCGTCCGCGGCATAGACAACGCGCCAGGCATCGCTGAGGTTCTCCAAGTAGATGGCGCTGTGCCACGAGAGGCTGTCGGGGAGGGTGGCGTGCTCGATCGTTCGTTCCGCCGTAAGCGGTATGTATCCACCTTCGCCATCCGGCGCAAGAGCCGTATACGCAATGCCGGCGCCCCAACGGTCCTCGAGCGAAATCCATCGCGCGTATTCGCGCCTCGGTTTGTCTTCGTCTTCTTCGGACTCGGGTTCTTCGGATTCCTCCGAAGCATCCTCTGCCTCGAGAATTATAGGCCTCTCCGGTGTGTCCCCTCCGGTTTGGGACCGGCGCCCTCGGCGGTCGGCTTCATTTTCATGGTCTATGGGTGAGCCGGACAGTTCATGATGCGCTGCCGCGAAAATACTTGGTTCTCCGGTGTTCAACCCTTTCAGGGTTGAAGAAGTTATATGGGCGCGCGGGATCCACGGGCTACGCCCGCGGCTATTCAAATTGGACCCCGTTCCGGGGTCCCCACGGCTCTCGCGTGGCCCAAGTTTGGGCTCGTCACCAGGTCGGGACCCATTTTCATGGTCGGCGACTGAGCCAGACAACCCATAGCTCGCTGCCTCTAAAATTTTGGTCAAAGAATGTAGCGCCTGGCCTTGTGTCAGGCGGCCTTCGCACCGACAAGGGCCGCCACAAAGCACGTTATTCTCACCGTTGACGACTGACCCGTACGACTCATGGTGCGCTGCCTCGTGTCCCCCGCTGGCGGGGGTGGAACGCCGAAAGGCGTTCCGGGGATGGATTCCAACCGCCGAGGTTTGATTGCAGCGCTCCTGCGATGGACCTTTACCCGCTGCCTCGGTGCATTGTCCCGGAGACGCGGCTGGCGCGTCCTCTTCGGGACGCGCGACCGTACCGGGACATTCTTCCACGGTCTCCGGTTTCTTTTCGTCAGCGGGAGCCGGTTCAGGCTCGGCGCCGGAGTCGGCCGGGGGAGTCTCATCCGCGTCTGTTTCCTCAGCTTCCGCATCCTTTTTCTTAGACTCCTTTTTCTTGCGGTCGCGTTCCTGCTCGGCTTCGCGCTCGAGTTGCCGCCAATAGTCCTCCTGGGCTTGCGGGGCAAAAGCAATGACAAGACGCCCGCCCCGGCTTGGAATTTCCTCGACCCTCTCGAACACGGATTCGGGAAGCTCATCGGTCGGACTATCGCCCAGAAAAAGGCAGGTTATTTCTCTATGGCTTCCCAGCGTGCGCAGCGGGGCCACATTGCGGTCCACATGCAGCCCAGGCAACGCCTTCAGGCTTTCGTAGAAGGCGCGGGTGCCGAGCGGGTCGGCCCGAAACGTCGAGTAAGGCGGATAGAAAGCCCCGCTTTCCGCACGGAGGGCCACGAGATGCAGAACCCCGGCAAAGAAACTCCCCGCGAGGACGAGTCCAATGGCCGCAAATGTCTTATTCCTGTTCCACATACCGTCGCAAGCATTCCTGTTTCTCGGCGAACTGCCGAACATCCGGGGGCGTTACCAGGCGGGTGCCGTACCACGCGCTTTCAAACGTATACATCGTATCGGAGAAGGTTTCGAGAAGCCCTGGGGCGGCATGCGCTCTGCGCGCCAGCTCACGTTGGTATTCGCGGTTGGATTTCCCTTTCGCGATGCGGATGAAATTGCGCCGCCCGAGGAAAGCCAGACCGGCTAGAAATAAGGCCCGCAATGCCAGTCGGGGCTCGTTTTTATCGAGCAAATCGCGGGCCATGGCCCGCCAGCCGCTTTCGGGCAATTCATCCGGAGAAACGTTTTCGTCCTCGAGGTCCACCTCGACGGCTTCAGCTTCCGTCTCGTCCCCGGTTTTCGAGCGCCACGAGCGAAAGGCCATCATGCCCAGAAAACCGACGAGAGCGACAAGAAGCACGACCAGCAAGGCAGTCAATAGAAACCGGGCTCCGCCAAGCCATCCGAACGCCCCGCTCATGTCGGGAGATCGGTCGGGTATTAACCACTTGATGAATTTCAAGATGCTCTCGAAAATTTCGCGAAATGCCTCGATGAGCCACTTGAAAAAATCCTGAATCGCCTGCAGAAAAGGACCAAGCGGTTCTTCTTCCGCGGTCTTTTCCGGGGTGACCCGCGGTTGGCGCCAGCGGTAGATGTCTTGTTCAAGGGTATCGTTAATTGCGCGGTCCAGTTCCTGTTGGTCAACGACCGTCGAGGGCTCGGGACCGTCTTCCGGAGCGGGATTCTCCTGGGCGTGGGCCGGGCCGGCGGTGCACAGCAGGAGCGCGACGATGAAAAGCGCTACCGACGCCGTGCGAACGATGCGCCGCAACGCGACGCGCAAGTCGACACCGGTCGCGCGCGATTCGTTATAGAAACAGCGCAGCACGAACGCGGCTTTTACAAGGGGGTCCATCAAGAGATAGGTCATGCCCCCTACGACCGCGCTCATCAAGGTGCTGTCATACATCAGGCCCGTCTGGAGGGACATGCTTTGAAGCCCCAGGAAAATCCGCCCCAATTGGGGTATAACCACCATCATCATCTGCAGATTCAAGGTGACCGCGAAGCCCAGTGGGCACAGAATCAGCAGAGCCAGGCGGAACAGTATGCTGTACAGAACGGTCCACGCTTCGGGGACGGTCATGGTAAGCACCGGCATCAAGACCAGATACACCAGAAGCCCGACGACAACCAATACAGGACTTAGAAGCCAGATAATGAAGAGGCTCTGGCGCGGCCACTGGGTTGCCTGTTGCCACGAGTGCCGGAACAAGCTGGAAAGACGTCCATGCTTGCCGTCGCCCAGTATCGTGACATTCTGAAGAACGCCATAGACATAGAGAAATGGAATCACGAAAATAAGCGCGGGGATCAACAAAAAGAATCCCGTGGCATGCACGATGGCCTGGGTGGCGGTCAGATGCACTATCCGCCGGAAGGTCCATTCAGGCGGGGGTTCTTCGCGTACGTGCGCCAGGAGCCGGCGGGCATACACGGACTGCCAGGCTTTCATCCATACAAACGCGAGAGCCACCGCAAGAGCCCCGGGAGCGCGGTAGTAATAGGCGTCGGCGCTGTAACTCATCTCCGCCCAGAAATACAGCAGAATCATGACAAAGGGGATTGAGCCGAGATAATAGGCGAGCAGGCAGGCCGGGGGCGCCGTGCGCACAAGCTGCAGCGCTTCTTCCGTAAGGGCGATGCCGCCACGTTCGATGCCTGTCTGTCTGTCAAGCCTCACAAGCTCTCCCACCATGACGACCGGAGCAGCGTGCCGTCGTGAAACGCCGCGGGAATCGCCGTAAGCGCGCGACCGAGTCCATACGCAAGCACCCAGAGTATGACCACGCCCGCGGCAAGCTGCATTGCCTGCAGCGGCAAGGCGATAAGAGAACGCCCCCGTTGTTCCGGGGCGACCAGGGCTTCGAGGCACTCCGCGCATATGATGCGGCCCTCGTGCTCGGTAATGCATTCGCGACAGAAGAAACGACCGCAATGAGGGCACTGCGCTACCGCTTCGCGCGTGGCGTGGTTAAAACAGCGCTGATGTGCCAGGTCCACCATGGGCTAGGACTGCTCCTTTCCAGGCCGTTCATCAAAAAGGTCTTTCGCGGGCGGGGTGTCGAAGCCCGCCGCATCCTGTTTCAATGATTCCGTGCGGCCGCGCCCGCGAAATGCCGCCAGAAAGTAAAAACCGAACAACGCCAGCGCAAGCTCGAGGGTCATCGTGATGATGATATGGGTCAGATAATCGGGGTGCTCCCAAACGTTGACCTCTCCCGTGAAAAACAGAATCTGAAAGAAGCCAGCCGGGGTCGTTGCACCTGAAATGGCGTTGCTGATAACCAGGTAGACGGTGCAGACCCAGCCCATGACCCGGAGTTCGCGGCTTACCTCGCGCGTGTGCTGCATTACCAAAGCCGCGACAAGGGCCCCCACGATCATGGCCAAGTTAAGTAAAGCCAGAATGAACACCAGCCGGTCGAGTTGACCAAGCGCTATTGCGCTGATCGCGGCGCTGAGAAACAGGGAGAGAAAAAGCACCCCGTGGGCCCAGCCGTTGTAATCACGGCGTTGAGGAACGCGCGGTTCCATTTCCCTTTTTCCGGCATCGGCGGCTTCAAGTTGTGCATACAATTCCGCGAAAGCCGTTTCCCCGGGGGGCGCCGCATCCTCGTCTTCTTGGGCGCGCGCCACCTCTTTGCGTAAGGCGTAAAACGCGGGGCGGGCGGTCCGCAGCCGTCGCAGCGATTTCAGTTCCTCGATTTGGATGGCCGTGCGGAGATGGCAGGCGCATGTCGGGCCGAGTCGCCAATGCCATAACGAGGCCATAAGAATAGCCAGCGGGGGTAACGCCAGATAGGGGAGCCATTCGAAGGGCGTACCATTAACCAATCCCGCAATAAAAGGCAAGGAAAAAAGAGCCGCAAGGACAAGCAAGACCACGTGCCCCCGGACGTACTGCTTTGTCTGCCGGAGGGTCAAGGCCTGGATGTCTGTGTATTGATACCGTTTCGCCCGTTCGGAAAAGACGTGGCGGCTAAGATACAGCACATGATCGGGGCCCAGCCAGGTATCGGTTCCGGGGCCCAGTCTGCGATATGTTCGTTCAGCCGGTCGATTCATGAAACTCCTACCCTTCTCATGCCATCAGCATTACGACAAACCCGACCACGAACAACACCAGCACGCCAAATCCCAGCAACAGTTCTAGGGCCGCTATCACACCTGCCGTAATCATCCTGGTGTTGCGGCTGCCATCGGGAAGTCGCGACTCCTTCCAATACCGGACAACGAAATACAACACAATCGGGGCCGTGATCAGTGGGAGAAAAGGCAAACACAAAACGATAGACACTAAGGGCCAGAGCGCTAGATGAAAAGCGACGACATCGTAGCGAGTCCTTTCCGGCTGGAAAAGACTCTGGCCGGCTTGCGACTCCATCCGGGTAAGGCATTTAGGGCAGAGGGACCTTCCC
>JAWODE010000221.1:0-6136 GCA_046483455.1 Candidatus Hydrogenedentota bacterium
TGTCTCAGTGATTCCGGGTTTTTGAATATGGCCTATAAAAAGCGGGGTACGGAGATATTACAAAACCCCGTCCGCGCATCGTACACGCGAAAAACCGGCGGGACAACCAAAGAGGAGCTATTCGGCTCACCCATCGAGCATGAAAATAAGACAGACCGCCGCGGGCGGCGGTCCCACACCATAGGGGCCAGGCATTTTTGAGGCAGACCACTTTTCAACAACGCCGCTGCCCTGGTCTTGGTCCGTCTAAAATGGACGTACGTTGAAAAAAGCACCGGCTTAGCCGGAGAAAAAGCATGTAAGAGTAGCCGCGCAACGATTCGCCACGGCTGAGGGAAAATGTCGAAGACATGAATTTTGGGGGTGCACGGCGAGAAAAGCCTTGCCGGTTTGTTGAAACGGCCCCCAAAATTGTGATAAAGTTCACGATTAGACGGTGGATTCAGCCTTTCCTTTCTTCCTTCGTCTCAGCAGAAGAAGTACAAATCACTGACTGCCAGTATGTTCCGCAAGCGAAACAATCGCAACGGTGGAGGCTCGTAAGCATGAGCGATGATTACAAACAAATCGTCCAGGAGGCTGTCGAAAAATTCGGCAAAGACAGAAAGCGCCTGATGGACATTGCACGCGCAGTGCATGCCAAGACGGGATACCTGTCGGAAGATATGATTGGCGCCATTGCCACTGCACTCGGGTGCCACCGGGTCGAGGTACGCGACATGGTGTCGTTTTTCGCGTTCTTTTCCCGGGAACCAAAAGGAAAAATCACCATTCGTCTGTGTAACGCGGTGGTCGAGCGCATGAAGGGCGCCGATGCCGTGGCCAAAGCCTTCGAGGAAGCCGTGGGCGTGAGATTTGGCGAGACAACGGCCGATGGCTTAATAAGCTTGGAGTATACCCCGTGTATTGGGATGTCGGATCACGCGCCGGCCGCGCTTGTGAATGGCAAAGTGTTGACGAACCTCCGGCCTGAAGATGTTCCAGCGATTGTCGAGGCTATCCGCGCGGGCAAACTCCATGAGGACGGCGCAATGAGCGTGAATGAAGTGGAAACAAATATTCGCAAGACGGGACCGGTCGTTTTCGCGTCCATGGAACGCGGCGCCGCACTTCGCAAGGCCTTAAGCATGAGTCCCAAGGACGTTATTAACGAAGTGAATAAGTCGCGGGTCCGCGGGCGCGGCGGCGCCGGATTCCCTCTGGCCATGAAATGGGATTTCTGCCGCAAAGCCGAGGGCGATGCGCACTACGTCATTTGCAATGCCGACGAAGGCGAGCCCGGAACCTTCAAAGACCGCGTTATCCTGACCGAACGCCCGG
Organism: Candidatus Hydrogenedentota bacterium; assembly: GCA_046483455.1. Classification (GTDB taxonomy): domain Bacteria; phylum Hydrogenedentota; class Hydrogenedentia; order Hydrogenedentales; family SLHB01; genus UBA2224. The sequence continues at coordinate 1,321 of JAWODE010000221.1, forward strand.
ACCTGATGTTCGAGGGGTTGACGATTGCAGGGTACGCCGTTGGGGCAAAAGAAGGGTTCCTCTATCTTCGGGGCGAGTACCAATATTTGCTTCCCCACCTCCAACAGGTATTGGCGAAACGCCGTCGGATGGGCTTGCTCGGCGAAAACGTATGCGGGTACGAAGGCTTCGACTTCGATATTCGCATTCAAATGGGCGCCGGCGCCTACATCTGCGGCGAAGAGTCGGCCCTCATCGAATCTCTCGAGGGGAAACGGGGCGCGCCGCGCGATAGGCCCCCCTTCCCGGTCCAAAAAGGCTATCTCGACCGCCCCTCGTCCGTAAACAATGTGGAAACGCTGTGCTGTGCCGCACGCATCATGGAACAGGGCGCCGAATGGTTCGCCTCGATGGGCACCAAAGACTCGGCAGGCACCAAGCTCCTCAGCGTCTCCGGCGATTGCGAAGCGCCGGGCGTTTATGAAATCGAGTACGGCATTACGGTCGAGCAGGTGCTTGAAATGGTAGGGGCTACGGATGTCCAGGGCGTTCAGATTGGCGGCCCTTCGGGGCAATGCCTTGCGCCCAAGGATTTCGGACGGAGCATTTGCTTCGAGGACCTGCCCACCGGCGGTTCGACCATCGTCTTTGGAAAAGACCGCGATATTCTCGAATGCATGGAGGAGTTCATTGAATTCTTCATCGAGGAATCCTGCGGCTGGTGCGCTCCCTGCCGGGCGGGCACGACGATTCTGAAAAAGCAGTTCGAAAAGATACTCAAGGGCCGGGGAACGCGCGACGACCTCAAGAAACTCGAGGAAATCGGCAACACCATCAAATTCATGAGCCGTTGTGGGCTCGGTCAAACGGCCGCCAATCCGGTCCTCACCACGCTCCGCAATTTCCCCGAGCTGTACGAGGCCCGCATCAAGGAGGAGGATTTCATCCCCGCCTTCGATATCAAAGACGCCATGAAAGAAGCTTGCTCAGTTACCGGGCAAAAACCACACGACCTGGAGGAGTAACGACGGATGAGCGAGAAAACGGTAAACATCATCATTGACGGTGTGGAAATCCAAGCCAAAGAAGGCCAGACCATCCTTCAGGCCGCCGACGACGCCGGAATCTATATCCCCCGGCTGTGTTACAAGAAGGGCCTTCCGCCGGGGGGCCATTGCCGCGTCTGCACGGTAAAGGTCAATGGGCGTCCCGCGAGTTCCTGCTGCTTCCCGGTGAGCGAGGGCCTCGTGATCGAGAATGACACCGAAGAATTAAAGCAGTTCCGGCGCAACGTGGTCGAGATGCTCTTCGCCGAAGGCAACCACGTATGCCCCTCGTGCGAGGCCAGCGGCAATTGCGAATTACAGGCCATGGCCTACCGCCTGGGCCTCCTCGCGATCACCATGCCCTACTTCCGCAAACCGCGCGAGCTCGATGCCACGCACCCGGATGTCTACATCGACCGCGACCGGTGCATTCTCTGCGGTCGATGCGCCCGCGCTTCCTTGGCCGAAGGAAAGCGCGTGTTCGGCTTTGAAGGCCGCGGCATTAACAAACGCATTACGGTCGATGCGCCCCACAGCCTCAAGGAAACCGAACTACGAGCCGCCGATGCAGCGGCTGAGGCGTGCCCGACGGGGTGTCTCACGTTGAAACACACGGGATGGAAAATACCCGTGGGCGAACGCCGCTACGATAAGGCCCCCATCGGCAGCGATATTGAGCAGAAACAGTCGGCCGGCTAACGGTTACAGGTTACAGGAAAGGATACACAACCATGGCGAAGCCACTAGTAGCAACTGCCCCGTTTACAGGCTGTTTCGGGTGCCATATGTCCTTGTTGGACATCGACGAACGCATACTCGATCTGGTGGAGTTGGTGGAGTTTGACAAGTCGCCCATCAACGACATCAAGACGTTTACCCGTCCCGTGGACATCGGCCTCCTCGAAGGGGGCATCAGCAACGACGAAAATTACGAACAATTGTTGCTGTTTCGCAAACACTGCAAGATTCTGGTTTCGGTCGGGCAATGCGCCATCACGGGAGGCGTTCCCGCGTACCGCAATACCGTGCCCTTGAAGGAATGCCTGGAAGAAGCCTTCATCAACGGGGCCACGGTGGTGGATGGCGGTACCTTTCCGAACGACCCGGACATTCCGATCATGCTGGACAAGGTCTATCCTTGCCATGAGATCGTGAAAATAGACTACTTCCTGCCCGGCTGCCCGCCTACGGCGGACAGCATCTGGGCAACGATTTCAGCGTTACTGACAGGCAAGGATGTCGACCTGCCTTATGAACTGATTAAGTACGACTGACGCCCGTGGAGGCAAATAACATGGCAAAAACCGCGAACAATGGAAAACGGAAAATCGTTATCAATCCCGTGACCCGCGTGGAAGGCCACGGGAAGGTGACGATCGTTATGGACGAACAAAACAACATCGACCAGGCGCGCTTCCACATCATCGAGTTCCGTGGATTCGAACGCTTCGTGCAGGGCCGCTTGTACTGGGAAGCCCCGGTGATGGTACAACGGCTGTGCGGCATTTGCCCGGTGAGCCACCATCTGGCCGGCGCGAAAGCCACCGACATGCTCGCCGGCGTCGATAAGATTCCCGTCACCGCCGAGAAAATGCGCCGCCTCATGCATTACGGACAGGTCTTTCAATCGCATGCGCTGCATTTCTTCCATCTGGCGTCCCCCGACCTGCTCTTTGGGTTCGACGCGCCGGTCGAGAAACGCAACGTGATTGGCGTGATTGAAGCCCATCCCGAGATTGCGAAAAAAGCCGTTCTGATGCGCAAGTACGGCCAGGAAGTCATCAAAGCCACAGGCGGCAAAAAAGTGCATCCGACCGGCGCTATACCCGGCGGCATCAATAAAAATCTCTCGATCGAAGAGCGCGACTTCCTGAAAAAAGACGTCGACACCATGATCGAGTGGTCCGTCGAGGCCCTCGAACTCTGCAAGAAAATCACGAAGGAAAATCTCGAGTTCCTCTTGAACTTCGGAAGTTTTGACTCAAATCATTTGTCCATCGTACGCGAAGACGGCTGCATGGACCTGTATGACGGCAAGCTGCGGGCTATCGATGCCGAGGGCAACAACATCTTCGATATGGTGGAAGCCCACGAATATGCCGACTATCTCGGCGAAGAAGTGCGCCCCTGGAGCTATATGAAGTTCCCGCACATCAAGTCCTTGGGCAAGGAAAAAGGGTGGTTCCGCGTCGGACCGCTGGCACGGGTCAATTGCTGCGATTTCATCGACAGCGATCTCGCCGAAAAAGAGCGCCAGGAGTTCATGGCGCTGAACAATGGCAAGCCTGTCAATGCGACCATGGCCTACCATTGGACGCGTCTCATCGAGATGCTTCACTCGGCCGAAAAGATGAAGGAGCTCTTGGACGACCCGGACCTCCAGGGCACCGAACTCATGGCGGAGGGCCAGAAACGCGAGAAGGGCTTTGCATTGCTCGAAGCCCCCCGCGGTACCCTCTTCCACCATTACGAAATCAATACCGAGACGGACCAGATCACGCTCGCGAACCTGATCGTCTCGACCACAAGCAACAACGAGCCGATGAACCGGACGGTCCAAATCATCGCGGACCAGCATCTCAAGGGCAAGAGCGAGAAGGAGATTACGGAAGGCCTGCTCAACCATATCGAAGTAGGCATCCGGGCCTATGACCCCTGCTTGAGCTGCGCCACCCACGCTCTTGGAAAGATGCGGCTTCAGGTCGAATTGGTCGATGCCGATGAGCAGACCGTCGACGAGAAATTTCGCGGGTGACTACGAAACGTGTTTTAATTCTCGGCTACGGTAATCCGGGACGGCAGGACGACGGGCTCGGCCCGGCACTTGTCGAAACGGTTGAAAAATGGGGTTTGCCGAATGTTACGGCGGAGGCCCCCTATCAGTTGAATATCGAAGACGCGGTCACGATGGCGGAACACGATTTTGTTGTGTTTGTTGACGCCGGCGTCGAGGTGCCCGAGCCTTACTCCCTAAAGAGGGTAAAGCCGGTGCGCGAGATTGCGTTTTCGACCCATAGCGTTTCGCCGGAAGCGGTTCTGGCCTTGTGCGAAGACCATTTCCACGCGAAACCGGAAGCATATGTATTGGCGGTCCGCGGCTACGCCTTTGAATTCGAAGAGGGCCTGAGTCCAAAGGCCCAGGATAATTTGACGAGTGCTTTGGCGTGCGTCAAGTCCCTGATAGGGGCGTGTAAGGAGACAAGCATGGATAGTAAGAAAACGATTCTTACCATTGACGATGATCCGGACATTCGCGCCACGTTGCGCATCGTCCTCGAAGCCGAAGGATTTTCGGTGGGCGAAGCCTCGAACGGCGAAGAAGGCTGGAAAGCGATCGAACGCGTGAAACCGGATGCCATTCTCATCGACTTGATGATGGAAAGCGTCGATTCCGGTAGTGCAGTAGCCCAAAAACTCAAGGAAAGCGGCTACCAGGGCCCGGTCTACATGTTGAGTTCGGCCGGAGATACGGTGCGGTACAACCTGGACGCCCGCGAACTCGGGCTGGCCGGCATCTTCCAGAAGCCCATCGATCCCAAGACGCTCGTCGCTACCCTGAAAGCCAAACTCAAAGATTAAGCGCGCATCCCAATATGGGTCAAAGCGTTTGTGCGCCGGAAACGGGTCATGCACCCTGTTTCCGGTGCCGTTTTTATACGGCGGCAACCGGCAAAAAGGCGCAGCCTGGCGCTCGGTTCGTGTCCCTCTGCCTGCAAAAAGCCACGTCCCCAAGAGCCGAAAATAGTCCCAATCGCCGGGTAATAGTGGTGAATTAAAGAGAAATGCCTGAG
>JAWODE010000575.1:0-6660 GCA_046483455.1 Candidatus Hydrogenedentota bacterium
GCTCTTAGGAGGTATCCCGGCATGAGAAATGAGCTTACTGAAAAAATCAAAGAACTCACCAAAGAAGTCCGGCTAGTCAGCGTCCGGCCTTGCGCCAGACGTCCGGGGTTCCAAAACGCCTGGCACAAGGCCAGGCGCACGTTGCCGGAAAACGCAGAAGGGTTCTCTTGTAGCACTGAGGGATTATGGCAGTCCCCGTGATCCGCGCAGTTCCCATTTGGCGCATCTTACCCGGCGATCAGGCCTGGTGGCATTCACACCGTTGACGCGTTACACTGTCTCTAACAAATACCGACACAAGAGCCAGAGGGAGCATCGTCGTCATGAAATCAGGAAAACGGTTGGTATGGGAAGTAGTGGGCATTCTTGTTTTCGCCGCATTTTCGGCACACGCGCAGGATCCGTTCGAGCAGGCGTCGGAGTCGGCGGAGATTGCGGGGCACGCACTGAGCAAGGTGCATCGATGGCTGCATGAGATCGCGCTGCCCACCATCGACCCGGAAACCGGGCTCTACAAGGCCCGGGGCAAGTGGGATTACCGTGACACGGCGGCCGACTGCTATCCATTCTTGTTATGGGCGGCGTTTGTCGTCGATGAAGAAGCATTGAACGGGCCGGTTAGGGAGATTCTCGATCGCGAACAGGCTCTATGCAATACCTACGGCGAGATTCCGGTGCCGTGGGATTTCGAGAAGGGCGCTCCAGCGAAAGACATCGAGTGGGACGAGGTGGTGTTCCAGGCGTCCGAGTATGTTAAGGACGGTCTGATCGCCATGGTCGAAGTCACCGGGCCAGACGAGTGGTTCGACCGGATGCGGGGCATCGAAGACGACCTCTGGGCGACGGCCAAGGTCGAGACCCCCTTCGGCAAGATTCCTTCGACCAACGTCGAGGTCAATGGCGAGCAACTCCAGGCCCTCGCGCGGCTCTACACCATGACCGGCGATGAAAAGTACCTCGATTGGGCCGACCGGCTTGCGGATTATTACTTTTCCCAAGACGATTTCGTCCCCACGCGCTTGCGCGACCACGGCTGCGAGATTATCGGCGGGCTGGGACTGCTTCACGCCGTCGAGACCACGCACCGCCCGGCCAAGGCGGCCGAACACGCACCGCGCCTGAAGCATATTTACGACGAAATCCTCGAACGCGGCTGCACCGAAGACGGGATGATGTACGACACCATCGATAAGAAAGAAGGACGGCTCAGCGACGGCTGGGGATACAATTACGTCGGCTACCTTTGCTACGACATGGCCACCGGCACAAACACCTACCGGTCCCATATCGCACAGACGCTCAAGAACATGATGAAGCCGAAATACAAGGACCTTCCTTGGGAGGGCGAGTCTATTGACGGATACGCCGATTCCATCGAGGGCGCGCTATATCTTTTAAACCGCGTGCCCGTGGAAGAAGGTTTTGCCTGGGTGGACCGGGAAACTAAAAACAATCTCGTCGACCACCCCACGCGCCTCGAGAACGGCGAACTCTGGGGCACCATGAAACTGCAATCCAACGGCGTGCGGACCGTCCTCATCCACTCGCTGATGCACACGCAGGGGGTTATCGCGCGGCCGTGGCAGCAGGGTCTCGAGGTCGGCGCGGCGCCCCAAGGCGAGGGCATCGCCGTCGTTGTGCGCGCGAAGAAAGATTACAGCGGCATCCTCGAGTTCGACATCCCCCGCCACCGCATGTACATGGGGTTTCGGGAAGACTGGCCCCGCATGAACACCATCCCCGAATGGTTCACCGTCGAGCCCGAGCGAGCCTATACCGTCAAGAATCTCGATGCGGGCACCGAAAAAACCTACACCGGCCGCCAGTTGCACAACGGCTTCGAGGTTTCCGTCAAAGCCGGCGAAACGCTGCGCCTAACGGTAGCGCCACGCTCGTGAGGGTATTGGGCCTTTTTCGGGTCGAGAGACGAGTTACACGCGGGAATCAGGGTCGCCGTCCGCACTCGCCGATTCCAGGGGTTTAGATGTAATACATGTCGGCATCGTGGGCACGGTCGATGATGTCCTGGATGCGGTAGGACTGGAGGACATTGGCGATTTGGCGGGCGGCATGCTTCCAGACGGGCTTGAGGTCTTTGCCGGCGTTGTCCCGCACGGGCAAGGGGTTCAAGATGGGGCCGTCGATGGCTTGGACGACATCGAGGAGCGTGATATCCACGGGCGACTTCGAGAGCAGATACCCGCCCTGGGAACCGCGTACGCTGCGGACGAGCCCCGCCCGCCTGAGTTGAATGAGGATATGCACGAGGTATTTGCCGGGGATATTACGTTTTTCGGCGATGGCTGCCGCGGTAAGCGGTCGTTCACTGTGTTCGTTGATCGCGAGTTCCAGAATCGCCCGACAGGCATATTCGCATCTTGACGAAATCTTCATGTGGCTGGTGGCCTTCCTTCACGTTGCCATCGAGCGCGCCCAGCCATTGGCTTCTTTTGGGGCGCTTGTGTCGACGCTCCCCAGTGATTGCTGCAAACCCACGGCCCCTTAGATAAATCTATGTTAGTAAGTGTAGCCGTAAAAGTAAAGGACGCTTTAGCAAAAAAGCTCTTATCCGAATAATCCGGACAGCAGCAGGAACAGGGCGGAACTCGCCCGGAAACTTATGGCGGACCCCTGGATGTGTTCGGTACTGTGACTCAGCCGCGCGAGTGGTCTCCAGAAAATACAGGACGTATATGCCTTAGGTGACCTATACGTCCTGTATGTTTGATAGAAATGGCAGTCGAAGGCCTTTTACAGCTTCAGGTTGGCATCGAGTTTTTCGTTGGCCTGCATCATTTCGTCCCACGTGACGGTTTTTTCGCCGTAGGCGGCCGTACGTCCTAGGACGCCGGTGAGGGTGCTGCGAGAGCTTTCTTCGGCGTTGTTGATGGGGGTACCGGCGGCAATGGCCGCGTGAAACTCCTTGATGTTGGCGACAGCGCCTTCCTGGTAGATGCGGGTCGTCGCACCGGGGCGGTACACCTCGGATTTACCATCGAGAACGACCTCGCCGCCGTAGTGCGTATCGAGCGACCCCGTCGTGCAATGCAGCCGCGTGCAGAGATCCTCGAAGGCATGTACAAACTGAGCCGAGCTGAAATCAATAACGACGTCGTTGGGATACCAGTAGGTTACGACGAAATGGTCCCAGCAATCGCCGACGTCGGTGCGCGCTTTGCGCCCGCCCGTGCCGTGCGCCTTGAGGGGATGCGACTGAAGCATCCAATTGGCCACGTCGAGCATATGAACGTTCTGTTCGACGATGATGTCGCCCGACAGTGCGATATCGAAGACCCAGTTTCGAAGCCGTGCTTCCGGCGTGCCAGGTTCCATTTTAATGTTGAGCCGGCGCGCGTAGTAATAGGCCTGACCGATGACGGGTTCGCCGATCTGCCCGGCGTGGAGCCGTTTGATGGCCTCGATGTAAAAGGGGTCCTGTCGGGTCTGGAAATCGACCCACGTGCAAAGCGTATCCGCGTGTTTGTTAGCCGCGTCGACGATGGTGGTGCAGCCCGGCGCGTCCACCGCGATGGGCTTCGCGAGGTACACGTGTTTGCCGGCTTCGAGAGCGGCCACGGTCTGCTCGGGGTGAAAATAGGGCGGACTGATGACGGCCACCGCATCCACGCCGCTGGCAAGAAGATCATGATAGCCGTCGAGTCCCGTGAACTGACGGTTTTCGGGGACGTTCAGCCGTTTGCCGGCATACTCGACCCGGTCTTTGAAGGGATCGTGAACCGCCACAACCTTGGTCGCGGTGTTTTTCTGGAAGAGGTCTCCGATCCAGGGGCCACGTCCGCCACAACCAATGATGCCTATCTCGAGGGTCTCGTTTGCGGCGGCCCCGAGGGCCGACCGTGCCCCCAGGATAAGCGTGCCCGCAGCGGCCGTCTTCATAAACCCCCGTCTTCCCACTGTTGTACCATCCGTCGTCTTTGCCATGATCATCGCCCCCTGTTCGTTAAATGGTTGGGATTTCCCCTTCTATTGGCGCCAGCATAACACGAGCAGCCCGCGCACGGTAAGGGACAGTGGACAACCTGGACAACATGGACGGTATGGACAATACGAACGAACGTAAGGCGCTGGGAGGTCGGTATTGCGATTCTCTACGACCGCCGAATCGGCATTCCTAATTCGGCCCAGAGCGAAGCCGGCGCTTGGCGATCTCAGGCGATCACTCTTTTGGCTTCTTGTCCCAGGGGTTGGGGGCGCGGGGCGTGTATTGCGGGCGGGCGTCGCGCTCGGCCATGCCGTCCACCACGCGCTCGAACTTGGTCAACGCCTGTTTGTGGGCGGCCTCGGTGCTGGCAATCAGGTTATGTTCTTCGTAGGGGTCGGTCTGAAGGTCGTATAAGCGGCTGATTTTCCGATTCGTATTGACCCAGACTTTGTAGCGTTTGTCGCGGATCACCCGTTCCGCGAAATCGACCTGACCCCGCACCCCTTTCTCGTCCAGTTTCGCGGGGCCGTGACCCATGGAGAGGATCCAGTCGCGCTTCGAGTGCTCGGCATCTCCCAGGATGACGGGCGCGATCGAAACGCCGTCGATTGTAGCGCCGTTCGGAAGTTCCGCGCCGGCCAAGTCCGCGAAGGTGGGTAATAGATCCGTGAAATCCGTCAGCGCGTCCGTGACGACGCCGGCAGGTACGCATCCGGGGCAATTCACGACGAAGGGCATGCAGACGCCGTGTTCCCATTTCTTGGCTTTGCCGGAACCGAATTTTCGACCATGGCGCCGACCCCCTATGGCGGAGCCATTGTCCGTGGTAAAGACAATGATGGTGTCGTTGCGGAGGTCCAGTTCGTCCAAGGCGTTGACAAGCCGGCCCACGAGCAGGTCCATGTACCGGACCATGGCCTTGTGTTTGTCTCGGGGGTTTTTCACGTCGGGTTCCGTTGGCGTGGCGACCAGCGGCCCGTGAGTGAGCGCCATGGGGAAATAGAGAAACATGGGGTCATCCTCGTGGCCCTTCATGAACTCGATCAACGCATCGGCATACACATCCGGACCGAATGCTCCTTCGTACGTCTTGCTTCCGGCGGGGGTGTTGATGTACGGGTCCCAGTACCGTTCGCCGCTGGGTGGGTTGCCGGTTTCGTAGCCGGTCCACATGCACCAATCGTCGAAACCGTGCCGGTGCATGGCGCCCGGGGCAAGACGAAAATCATTGATCTGCCACTTGCCGGCAGCCACGGTGGCGTAGCCCGCCGCCTCGAGCACTTCGGCCACGGTCGTGTAGCGATCCCAGTCGAAATAACCGATGCCCCAGCGGGGCACGTCCCAGTGATTGACCCATCCCGTACGCCAAGGGTATTGGCCGGTCAAGAAGGTGACCCGGCTCGGGGTGCATTGCGCCATCGAATAGGCATTCTCGAAACGGATGCCGCCCTTGGCGAGCGCGTCGATGTTGGGCGTCTCGACTTCTTCCGCGCCGTAGCAGCTTATCCAATCCTTGCCGAGGTCATCGACGAGGATGAAAAGGATGTTCGGCTTCCGCCGCGCGTTGGCGGACCATGCAAGGCGCGATATACCGGCGCACGCTGACGCCATACCACCCAAGTGCTTCAAAAACGTTCTGCGACGCATCACTGAATCCCCCACGAGTTGTTGTCTTCGACCTCCACCTTAACGAGCGAGGCAACCCCGCGCAAGTGAAGCGAATCGCAACGCTGGGACGTTTGGGTCTCACAAGCTTTGTGCCCTTTTCCTGGAACCGCCGAGCGCCAACTCGGCATCACTATTTCTGCTCACCTGACATATAAGCCCTATACGGTCCTATAAGTCATATAAGACCCAAAACCCTTGAAAATAGCCGCCCTCATTTCGGGCGGGGCGGGTTCTTGAACAACGCATACAGCGGCAAAAGCTTGCGCTTCACCAAATTTTTCAGAGGGCGGGGCGTAATGCGCATGAGGGCGTCCCCTATGCGGTAGCGAACGTGGGCGGAACGGCGGCGGCTCCCGATATTTAGACGGAACAGAAAAGTCCGCCACCGGGAAATGGTTGTGGTACGCTTCTTTGTGATCATCGAGTAGAGGGCAATCGCGTCCAGAGCGTTCTCTTGAAACGCGTGGGGTTTGCGTGCTTTCAGGAAAACGCCGACCTCGAGGGGGTCCTCTTCCAGCGCCTCGATGTCGAGGTCGCTGAAGATTTGCCGCAGGTCTTCGGTCTCGTAGCGCCAGAAATCGGCGGGATAGCCATGATAGGGATGCCCGCGCGAGCGCGTTGTCACCAGCAGGGCGCCGCCGGGACGCAACATCCGTTTGAAGCCATGGACGACGTCCCGCCAGTCGCGCACGTGTTCGAGGAGCTCGGTCGAGATAACCACGTCAAAGGTTTGCGGACCGTAGCGTTCGAGCGCATCGCGCGCATCGCAGACCTCGTCCACCCCGGGCCCGGGCGTGACATCGATGCCGACATAGCTCGCCGGCCCCATCTGCTCGACAACCGACCGAAGGCTGCCGTTGACATCGAGAGAACCAACTTCAAGCACAGCACGATCGCGCACTTCCCCGGATTTAAGGTGTTTTCGAGCAAAATCTATACACGCCGGATTGCACATGAACCGAGTTTTGAATTGCTTATTTGTAAAAAGAAGGTCTATTTCGTTGGTACCCGTAGTATCCGCCTTGGGCGAACCTGTTTTCAACCGGTCC
>JAWODE010000299.1:0-7432 GCA_046483455.1 Candidatus Hydrogenedentota bacterium
CACCGACTTCGTGGCCGCCAGCCAGGTGCCGGACCAGGTCGGGCCGGTGGAGCTGGGCGGGCCGGCGGTGCAGGTCGCGGCCGGGGGCGATCACACCTGCGCGATCCTCGAAGGCGGCGGCGTGGTCTGCTGGGGCTGGAACGGTGCGGGCGGTCAGCTCGGCTATGGCAACACGGAGAACGTGGGCGACAACGAGCTGCCGGCCGACGTCGGCCCGGTGGACGTCGGCGCCGAGGTCGTCCAGATCTCGGCGGGCGACGGTTTCCCCTCAGGGACACGACCACCCCGAACTTGCGCGCAACGTCCTCGCCAAAAACGGACGGTTCAACGAACGTTTCTTCCTGGGCTACAACGCCTCCGGCGGTTCCTGGACCGTTTCCGCCCGCGACGCCGCCACCGGCATCAAAAAAAGTGCCGTCTTGCCGGTCAACGCAGAGTAGTTCCGGCGAAAGGGGATGCAGCTTTCCCCGCTATTAGGAAACTACGGACCATAGAAATCACTTATGGCCTTTAAGCGGCTCGATACCATGCGCTGAACGTCACTATGGCTACGGCCTTTTATTTTGTGGGCTCGATTCGTATGGTAAAGAGTGTGGTGAAGAAAGACGATTCACGCACAAACAGGGTTCCGGCAGATACCGAAAGAGGAAAATCATGCGAAAATTTCAGTTAATTTCTACGGCAATTTGCGAAATTTGTCTCTTAGCAATATGCGCGGAGGTCTTTGCCGCTGAAGAAGCCGGCACGACCTGGAAACGGCACGTTATCGACGACACCTCCGACGGCGCGGACGGGGTCCGTCTGGCCGATGTAAATGAAGATGGTTTGCTCGACATCGCTACAGGCTGGGAAGAGGGAAACACCATAAAGGCCTATCTGAATCCTGGACCTGCGGAAGCAAAATCCCCCTGGCCCTCCGTCGTTGTGGGTCGGGTAAGGTCTCCGGAAGACGCCGTGTTTGCCGACGTTGACGGCAATGGAGTCATGGACGTAGTCAGTGCCTGCGAGGGAAGCGAGCGCACGGTTTTCGTGCACTGGGCCCCCGATGAACCCTCGGCTTACCTGGATGCGTCACAATGGAAGACGGAGGCAATTCCGGCTTCACGGGACCGCACGCAATGGATGTTTGTGGCGCCATTGCCGGACCCGCAAGGCGGGCCGCCACGCCTGTTTGCGGGCGCGAAGAACGAAGGAGCCGCCGTGGGCGTATTCGAGCCCGGCAGCGATCCACGGAATCTTGAAACGTGGACTTGGAAACCCATTTATCCCGTCGGATGGATCATGTCGCTTATGTGGGCAGACATCGACGGCGACGGCCTCGTGGACCTGCTCTTGACCGACCGCAAAGGACGACACCGCGGCTGTCATTGGCTGCGCAATCCGGGAGATTCAGGCGATTGGGAGTATGTAACCGCCGGACTGCGCGATCATGAGGTAATGTTTTTGGGAACGGACGATCTGGATGGAGACGGCGCGCGCGATATCGTCGTAGCAACCAAAGGCGGCCCCATCATGAGGCTCGAAAAGCAGCCCGGCGACGGATGGAACGAGACGGCCATTCCCATGCCGGAAAATACGGGCACGGGAAAAGGCATTGGGCTGGGTGACATGAACGGCAACGGCCGCATGGACATCGTATTCACCTGCGAACACGCGGAGAACAAACGGGGCATCATGTACCTGGCGCAGCAGCCTGACGGAACGTGGGTACCCCACGACATCGGCGGGCTCAAAGGCATCAAATACGACCGCATCGAACTCATCGACCTCGATGGCGACGGCGATCTCGATGTGTTGACCTGCGAAGAACGGACCGGCCTCGGGGTGATCTGGTACGAAAATCCACTGAAATAATACCTGCAGCGGCTTTACGCCACAGCCGAATGTCAGGGATCGACGTCGGAAAAAACGCCACTAAGAAAGTCTTCTTCTTATCCGCAAAGCCCGTCGAAGGTCATGTGCTCAAATACGCGTCGTATGGTACCATGCTTTTCATGCGTGTGAAGCCAATTGACCCGATCTCAATATCGTTGCGTATAAGGGAGAGGAGCAATGCATCGTCGTGAATTTCTATCGGCCGCCGGGATATCACTCATAGGAGCGTCGGTGCTCGGGAAAAACACCCACGCCGCGCAAAACACGCGACCAAACGTTCTTTGGCTGACCTGCGAGGACACCAGCCCCCATCTGGGATGTTTCGGTTCCCCCAACGCTACAACCCCAAACCTCGACCACCTGGCCGCGGACGGCGCGCGCTACACCAATGCGTATTCGGTCAGCGGCGTGTGCGCCCCGAGCCGGTCGTGTCTGATCACCGGCATGTACCCTAATACCTTGGGCACCCAACATATGCGATGCAATACGCCACCGCCCCCCCACGTAAAATGCTTCCCGGAATACCTCCAGCAAGCCGGCTATTACTGCACGAACAACGTCAAAACCGATTATCAATTCGACCCGCCCAAGTCCGCCTGGAATGAGTGCAGCAGGAAAGCCCATTGGCGCAATCGCCCCGATAAAAACCAACCTTTCTTTGCGGTGTTCAATCAGACCATCACGCACGAATCGAAAATCGGGACGCTTTTCGAGAGCGACGAGGTCTTGCGCAAACGGATGGCGCCGTTTGCCCCGCACAATCCCGACGCACTCGAATTACCGCCCTATTTCCCCGACACCCCCGTCATACGGCGGCATTGGGCCCACTATTTTGACTTGGTGACAATCATGGACAAATGGGCGGGCGACCTGTTACAGCAACTCGAGGAAGACGGTCTCGCCGAAAACACGGTGGTGTTTTTCTACGGCGACCACGGCGTCGGGCTGCCGTGGTGTAAACGGTGGCTCCACGACCGAGGACCGCATGTCCCCTTGATCATCAGGTGGCCCAAGAAAATAGCGCCCGGAACCGAACGCGACGAATTGGTCAGTTTCGTGGATTTTGCGCCGACAGTGCTTTCTATCACGGGCACGCCCATCCCCGAGCACATGCAGGGCCGGGCCTTTCTCGGACAAACCACGAAACCGCCTCGCGACTATATTTACGCCGCACGCGACCGTATGGATGAACGCTACGACATCATACGGGCCATTCGAGATAAGCGGTACAAATACATCCGCAACTATGAGCCCTACCGTCCCTATGACCAGCACTTGGTCTATCCCGAGAGTTTCCCCGTGATGCAGGAAATGCGCCGCGTCGAGGCCGCCGGCGAGCTCGAGGGTCCGGAAAAGCTCTTCTTCGCCGACAAAAAACCCCTCGAGGAACTTTACGATACAAAAAATGACCCTCATGAAATTCTAAACATCGTGGACAAACCTGAGATGCAGGACGACCTGAAACGGCTTCGGGAAGCGCTGGATGTGTTTCTCGACGAATCCAACGACACCGGATTCATTCCTGAAATGGATTTGAAGGAATGGCTCGAAGGCAAATGGCCAGGGCCGCCCGAGACCCGGCCCGTCTACGAAGTACCCGGTGAAGTGGACATTTTCGGCAAACCACTAAAGCACTATGTCGAAATATTGAACGCGACGGACCGCCTACGCCGGTTACGGGCCATCAAAACCATCGGTCTTGTTTCGGAAGCGGCACCCCTGTTACGAAACGCGCTCGGCGATTACGACGCGGCCGTGGCACACTGGGCCGCGGTTTCGCTGGGCCACCTTGGCGATGCTACCCCTGAAACGGCGTCCGCATTGCGTAAAGCACTACAGAGCAACAAGATAAGCGCCAAATTGGGCGCGGCGCGTGGCCTCGTTTTGCTCGGTCACATCGAGGAAACCATGCCTGTGCTCGAGCAGGCCATTACCCATGACAACAAATTTGCCCGGCTCTCCGCCGTGGAGACCCTCGAAATAATTGGAGTGGAATATCCTGGAGTGCGGAACGCCTTAGAGACCGTCATGAAGGAAAAAGGCGGCTATCCGCGCCGTGTCGCCGCACCAAATCTGGGGATTAAAATCCGGTAGCAATATCCACCTGATTCTCCCACTTTAACGAGGGTATTGCATTTTTCTCCGTTCTTGGGTACACTACGGGCGTGCAATGGTGCACGGGAACTGGAGTTAGTGAGCTTCCGCCTCCGTTTTGGACCTGATCCTGCGCGTGATTTCCGAAGAGATGTCATGCTTGCTCCGGACTGGTTGCCGACCGGATTGAGGGCCACCCTCCACAAAACCACTCTGGAAAGGAAAGAGTAATGAACATCTATGTAGGAAATCTGTCGTATGACACCGACAACGCAGCCTTGCGCGCAATGTTTGAGGAGCACGGCTCGGTAGATGACGCGCGCGTCATCGAAGACCGCCAGACCGGCCGGTCGCGCGGATTCGGCTTTGTCGAGATGTCCAACGAAGAGGAAGCGCGGGCTGCCATCGAGGCTCTCAACGGCACGGAAGTCCAAGGACGGACGCTGACCGTAAATCAGGCCCGCGAACGTGAACCCCGCCGGCCGCGTGGTGGCGGTGGCGGCGGCTACGGCTCGCGCTATTAATCCATAGCACGTGCAAAATCAACGGCGGCATCAGCTGGATATCCGGTCGATGCCGTCGTTCTTGCTTTCTTCGTGAATTCTTAATCTCCCAATGCCTCGATCGTATCCGCCAAGTGGGAGCGGTATGTATACAGCACCGCTGGGTCGCGGCTGTACTCGGTCATGGATTTCACAAGGGCCTCGGGAACGGCGAGTGCTGCTTCCGCCTGCTCCAATATCTGTTTCTGGCCCTCTGTCGGTGTTTGCCACGCGGCACGCTTCCCAGCAAGCCGTTCCTCCAGAATCTCTACATACGCGTAATCTTCGAGCCCGTCCCGGAAATTCTCGAGACGAATCGTCGGGATGGGAACGCCATCCGGCCCCGGACAGAAGATAGAGCCGTCGCCGTTGTTGTCTTTGAAGCTGGCGGGATTCCAGTTGGTAAAAGGACCTTTCGTGATCGGCTCGTCGTTGTTGGCCCAGCGTGAGAGTGCGTAGTAAAGAAACCCGTCCGGACGGTATTTTGCGGTCATTGCCCCCATAAGCAGGCGCGCCTCGATGGCCGGATATTCGATGAACCAATTCGCATAAGGATGGCGGGGGCCGACACAAATGTACCACCACACCTGGCGGCCTTCGGCACGCGCTTTCTCGACTTGCTTAGGCTTAAACTCAGGCGTTAACGGTACCCATACATCGATGGCGGTAACGCCTGAGGCCAATCCGTATGAGCGATCATAGGTGGTAGTCATGATAGGCACATCCGGAATGACTTCTTTGAGTTGGGTGGCGATGCGTTGCAGTACGTGGAAATACTCGGCCCGGCATTCGTCGAACCCATAGCAGTAAGCTTTGTCGGCAATACCGAGTTCTCTGGCCCGCGCGTAGATATTGGCCACGTCTTTGGTAAAAGCGTCGAGGCGCTTGGTGAACTCTTCTTCGCTTAGCGTTGGACTCAGATCGCCCTGGTAGAAATAACGCAGGTTGAACGCCACCAACCGCCCTTCCTCGTCGAGTTTCTTCAGGATGTCCCAATCTGGCGCGCTCTTTCGGTACAAACTGTCGAAATCGATGTAGTAGTCCGCGAGAAAATCCGCCACTTCCCATTTCAACGTTCCCCAATCAACACCGGAAACGGTCCTGCGGATGTACGCATCGTAAATACTCATCGCCGTCGGCAAGGGAGAAGCTTCCGGCATCTCGAAATCCCGCACGCGTACCTTTAACGGCAGCGAATAGGCGTCGGCATTAGCTGGAGCCACCGTGATTTGACCTTCGTATAGCCCCGGCACCTGGTCTAGAGGACAATTCACCCGAATCCAGAAGGATTGCGCATTTGATTTCGCAATATCGGGCGCCTCGATAAAATCGAGCAAGGGATCGGGCCACCAACCGGTGTAGGGCACCTCGTACGGCGGCTGTTTTGTCTCGACATATCCGACAACCTCGACATCCACATCTTCCGCGGGCAATGTGGTCCCATCAGGTCCTTCAAGAGCATCCACATTCACCTTGACCTGCGAAAGGCTTTCTTCAAACGGGATTACGACAATCTGTGCGCTTTCGTGCTCATTTTGGGCAAGGTCGATCGCTATTTCGGACTGTATCCGGGCATGTACCGGCATATCGCGCGGCAGTATCTTCTCCATCGAAGAGGCGACTCCAACCATGTACGGGAGCCGTGTCTCCTGGCTCTCCCAAGCGCTACGCAAGTCCACCAGGGATTCGACCCGGTCCATGTTATTGCCAAGAATATGGAATTCTCTACGCAATTGAGATGCGTCTTGAAGCATAACGTCGCCAGAGGTTGCCTTAGAATTCAGCGCGTTTAATTGGTTCGAAAGTCGTTGCGTTTCGCGCAGAACCCATTCCCGTATACCTTTAGATAGATTCTGGCCCTCCGCGTTCTTCCGCATTTCTTCAATACGCCCACGGGACTGTTGGAGGTCTTCATCTTCGAGAATGAGCGCAACGACTTGCTGGACAAATCCTGTTTCCGGCTCCGGAAGCGATTCCCCTTCCTTCAGCAGAACCATGTTGTCGATATGCCAAACGTAATCATGGGTCGGACGCGACATGTAGAAATGCATCAGCGAGATATCATCAAGGCTTACCTGGCTGGGGCACTTGCTCAAATCAATCTCAACGCGTTCGTAGGAACGTGGCGCGAGGGTGAACCCTGCGCGGAAGCCGCTGCGAAAATTCGTGTCGCTGTCCGTAATGAATATACTCACCGAGACAATGCCCTCCGTGGGGTTCACGGCGTCAAAAACAAGTCGATCATATTCCGACCAGTCCGTGATCGGCGGTTTGACCTCAATGGCTGGCCATCCCTGCATGCCTTCTTCCCATTTCGGGGTCTCGAAACGCGCCGAGTACGCGCCATTCGAGGCAAACATCGGCGACCGTTCCCACGTGTCCTGATTCGGCGTGCGAATCGCCCACGGTTTGAACTCCTCCTCCGACTCGAAGTCAAAGAGAACCTCCGCCGCCCCGGCAACGGTACAAAACAGCAAGATAATGGCGATAAGGATAAGTTTTCTGGACATGGTAGACACCTCTCATGCGGGTTACAGCCAACGGTTTGGATACTACCCGCCCCCCAAGATGATTTCAACGGTGGAATGTGAAGCTTGGTCCCCGGCCGTCATGAGAAAGAGTCCTGACTACGGATCGCAACAACACAACGGATAAGCATAGTGACATGTTCTTTGGTTGTCCTTCGCTGGCGGGAGATTGCAATATCGCAGACAATTGTAAGGGATGGCTCAAACAAGTTTGGTTGCGGCTATGCTGTGATCCGCTGGCTTATGACCGTCCCTTCGGCTCTACAGAACGCTATCCAGCAAAGCCTTGCCGTTCCCGTAGAATATCGCTTTCACGAAATCCTTCCCTAGACCGCATCGCTCGACCGCTTTCCGAATCCCGCGCAGCTCTTCGTAGAGGAAGGACGTAAACAC
>JAWODE010000309.1:0-2929 GCA_046483455.1 Candidatus Hydrogenedentota bacterium
TTGATGTCCAGCAGCGCCTTGGCGACCGCTGCGAGGTCCATATCCCCTTCGCCGAGAATCTGTTCGTCTCCGCCGATGATCCAGTCTTTCAAATGCACCGACACAACGCGCTCGCCAAGCTGTTCGATAACCTTGTGGGGTTGCTCGTTTGACCGAAGATAATGGCCGGTATCCACGCACGCACCGATAGATGGATGGCGGCCTTCCACGGCTTTCAGGGTATCCTCAACCTTGTCGTACCGCGCGCCGGGACCGTGGTTGTGAATCGCGACCTTGATCTCGAACTCCTCAACCAGTTCCTCGAGATTGTCGAAGGCCTCGGGCGCCGGGTCGGCCGTCAACACGCGCAACCCAAGGGCCTTCCCGAACTCGAATTTCTTGCGGTTTGCCACGGTGTCAGCGGAAAAGTCTTCCACACCGAAACACGGAACCAATACTTTCTCGGCGGCCAACATCTCTTTTATGCCGGCAAAGCCGGGGTCTTCGGCATTCGGAGGGAAATGAACCGCGCAGAATTCCATCGTATCCACGCCGAGCTTCTTCAGGCACTCGACAGCGCCCCGGGTATCAAATTTCCTGAAACTGTAACTTTGGGCCCCGACCGGGAATCGTTCAACTGCCATGACTCTCTTTCTCCTTCTCGCAGGTAAATGTAACGCACCCTCTACAGGCATAATGCAGCGCAAACCTTGTAAAATGATGGGCCAGCGTGCAAAGGAAATCAAGGACGGCGCGCTATCTCGACCGCGGTGCAAGCAACAGCGCTCCCGCAACCACGACGGACTCGCCCAATGCGCAGGGGACAATCTCGTACCGTCCCCGGAATTGTTCGAACACATTCTCGTGCACATACCGGCGCAAGGGCCCGAACAGCACGTCGCCCATCAAAGCGACGCCCCCACCGATCGCGACGCGCTCCGGATGTATCAGTGTAATTACGTTGGCCAGGGCCAATCCCGCGGCTTGCGCTACATGGTTGATCGCTTCACGGCACCGCGGCTCGCCCTGGCGCGCCGCTTCGGCCGCCATGGCGCACGTAATTCGGTCACGGTCGCCCTCGCACAAGCGATACAACACCGAATTCGGTTCAAGAACGGCCGTGCTCTGCAGGCGTTTTTCAATAGCCCAACCAGAACAGAGATGCTCGAGCTGGGCTGCGGCGGCCGGTTTCGGAACCGTCCAGTCGGGCACCCACGTATGCCCAATTTCCGCCGCGCCGAATCCCTGGCCGTCATGAAGCTTCCCATCGATGACAAGCGCGCCACCAATACCACTGCCGATGTTCATGTAACAAAAGTGCCGCGTTCCACGTCCGGCACCCAGGCGATATTCCGCCCATCCCGCCGCGTTGCTGTCGTTGACGACCGCCGCAGGCAACGCGAACCGGTCTTCGAACCAGCCCTCGAGCGCCACGCCTTCCCAGCCCTCCACCTGGTGCGAAACCAACACCTCACCGGTCGCCGTTTCGACCGGCCCGCCAAAGCCTATCCCCATGCCGGCCACGGACTGTCCCCGCCTCGCCGCATCATCAAGGAGTCGGGGGACAGCCCCGCCAAACCACTCGAGGATACCCTGGGCGCCTTCATTTGGAGGCGCTTTGCCACGTTCCGTCGCCAGAATTTTCCCTTCTGCCGTGCCGAGGGCCGCCTGGAGCTTCGTTCCACCGATTTCGATTCCGAGCGCAAGGCGCGTCATGCTTAAACCTCGCCGTGCCAAGCCATTATTCGTGACCGGTCTTCACGCTGGACTTGCCGCCGAATGTTTTCTTGAGCACCTCGACAAGGGCGTGTTCCATGATGAGGTGGACGTCTTCGATCTGGGCCATCGAATCGCAGGGGACGTTCACATGAATGTCGCAGAGAGGACCGAGTTGTCCTCCCTGAAAACCGGTGAATCCGGCCACAGCAAGGCCTCTCGACTTCGCCACTCTTGCGGCCTCGAGCACGTTAGCCGAGTTGCCGCTGCCCGAAAAGGCCACCAGCAGGTCGCCTTCGCGGCCATAGGCCTCGAGTTGCCGCCCAAACGCTTGGGCATATTCGACGTCGTTCGCAAAAGCCGTCATGAGAGGCACGCAGTCCGTGAGCGCGAACGCCCGGATGGGGCGGCACCCCGAAGCGTCCGACGGGGCTTTGACCAAATCGTTCACCATATGCGAGGCCGTCGCGGCGCTACCCCCGTTGCCGCACACATAGACCACCTTATCCGCTTCCTGCACCCGCCTGATGGCATCGACGACCGCATCAAACACGGCCTCATCGATATCCGCCAGAACGCGGGTAAGTTCGCTGCAATATTTCGAAAACGTGAGCATGCGATTCCTTTCCTGGATAAGCAAAACCCGATACGCATTCCGCTTTTCATGGTGAGTCCTGCCCATGGCCAAAGGCGGCGTCTCGCTTATCCTAAAGACACCCTCCAAACCTTTCAAGACACGGACACGCGATGCCAACGGTATTCGCTACGGCCTCAGCACGGCATCTTCGATATTCCGGGTGACATCCGTGAAGTGAAGGATTTGATTGAGGCTGTATTTCACGGGATTCAGTTTCCGGAAGGTGCGGTCTCCGGGCGGGGTCGCGAGAATCTTGTTTTTGTCAAATTGGACTGACTTACCCGAAAGACGTACGAGGCCCGCTTTTTTGAAACACCGCAACGCTGCTGTAACTTGTGCCGGCAAATCTTCCAGCGCATCCGGGTCAACGTAGCGGCCCTCGGTACGCTGCAGAATCGTACGCGCCGTCTCCTCCAGTTCCTTTCGCGAAATGGTTTCGGGCAATCCGTGCAACGCCCGGAGGTACAGAATCCCCGCAACGATTTGCGTTGCGTTGACCGTTACGTTTTCCGCAATAATCTCGACAAGCTTAAAGTCCAGGGCCCGTTGCGCTTCGCGGCTCGCTTTGGGCGGCAATTGCAACGGATGGCCGAATAC
>JAWODE010000313.1:0-13766 GCA_046483455.1 Candidatus Hydrogenedentota bacterium
CCGTCGGATTGTATGATTCCGGGCGTGCCGAGGTAGCTCAGTTGGTAGAGCAGCGGACTGAAAATCCGCGTGTCGGCAGTTCGATTCTGCCCCTTGGCACCATTTTTCCGCTGGAGTAGCTCAGTTGGTAGAGCACATCACTCGTAATGATGGGGTCGGGGGTTCAAGTCCCCCCTCCAGCTCCAGGTATATCAAGGACTTGCGCATAGATGCGCAGGTCCTTTTGCTTTTTCCGGCCATGCCACGCCACGGGCCCGATTTGCAGGCTATCGCTGGAGTATGCGGAGGCGGTCTTTGGGTCTGGCTTTCGCATCCGTCATCTGTCGGTGTGTACCAGTTTTATGGCCGCATTGGTCCGATGCCGCACCAGCCACAACCGCAGCAGCGCCATCATGAGTGTATCGCCATTGGTAACGGCTTCGTAATGGTCGTGGACGTGCGAGGCTTTCGGCAGGGGACCATCCCGCAGGAACAGTTTTATCGCTTCTCGAGCATAGCGGTCGGCCGCTTCGAGATAGTTTTCGTCATTGGTGAGTTCGTAAGCATTCAGCATGAGCCAGACGGCTTCGCCGACGGTTCCCGGCCATACAGGGCTGGTCAGGTTGATTTCCTGTTCACGGTATAGTTCCGCCTCGGCGAGGATGACGCGGCGATACGCACCTTTTCCGGTCTGGCGGTACCGCAGCATAAGCGTGTTGGCGCGCCCGGTGCGGGGCCCGCTGCCGTAGGCATTGGTCCAGAGGTTCGCGTCTTCTGCTTCCGCCACGGATGGGTTCTCATGCATATCCGCGAAGATATCGTCGTTGATGGCGGCGACAGCGCGCATTTTCTCGGCGAGGTCATTGGGAACGCTGTCGGCACCATTCTCGAGTGACACGGCCAGGGAAACATGGTAGGCAGTCCGGCTCCCGTTTTCCGTGCTGCCGCCGGCAAGATAGCCGTCATCATGCAGACGTGCCCGCTCGAGACCGTCCAATACTGTTTCAATCGCACGAAGAAAGGCGCCGTCACCGGTTTTTGCATACGCCGTCGCCCATGTCTCGATATAGAAGCCGCCATGCCGTGCATAGGGAGCATTCGTTGCGGGACCATGTTGGCTGATTCTTGCGTGCCGCGAGAAGTCGCCGGTTTCGTGGTCCCCGATCTGATGTTGCCAGAGTCCAAAAGCAAAGCGGCGGGAGGGCTCGGGCGCCAATTGCCAGGTGCGTTCCCAGAACAGCCAGGGACGGTAGAATTCATGGATGTCTCCGGCCCGTTTCTCCAAGGGAGCATTCGTGCGCAGGTCCCACCCCGCATGTTCGCCCCAATAACACAGTCCCGTGGCTTTGCTTTGGCAATGCTCGAAGAAGTGTTTTAAGGAAGCATCGGCGGCTTCCTTATACCGCGATTCTCCTGTGATTCCCGTTAATGCGTACAAGATTTGGTACAGGTTCATGCAGTGGTGAGGATTCGCGCCGCCCAACATGCGGTCGTGGCTGCGTATGCCCCACTCCTCGCGCTGAATAGCAGCGGCCATTTTTAAGGCGTCGCCCTCGAGCATGCGCAGGGTTGTGCGGTCAAGTGCTTCCGTAAATAGCGGCGTATGCTTCTCACCGTAACGGTCCTGCCCGTGTTCGAGCATCGCATCGGCATAGGCGGTAACCAGGCTGAGATAATCGGGTCCATCAGGCACCTCGGCACCAATTGAAGTCCTGCATAACAAGGCACACATCACGATAAACAATAGGGAAACGGCGGTCTGTCTTTGAAAATCCATAAGTTTATCCCTTCATCCGAGCACTGGCTGGTCTTAATGTGTTGGCATTGTGGTGGTTTTCGGCTGACACCCTCTGTTTAAGACAATGTTAGGCGTCCGGAATTTTGGGTTCAAGAGCGCTGGTTTGCGGCTGCTTCTTTGAGGGGTTTGTTTCTTGTTTTCGCGTTCCGTGAAAGGTAGTGTGATGGCCGGTCACTATGATGCAGGGTAGGATAATGGACAAACGGACAAGTCGGCGCGATTTTCTTCGGAGCTCAATGCACGGCGCGGCGGGAACGTTTGCGCTGGCGGGCGCTGGGTGTTGTATGACGTCCGACGCGAACAATTCCATGGGCCAGCGTCGAACAAAAGAGCTTCGTGCAGGCGCAGCCGCCGTCGACATCACGCCGGAGACGTTGCCGGTTATCAGTAGCGGCGGTTTCCTCGAATCGACTGCGGATCAGGTACACGATTCGCTGTTTGCACGGGGCCTCGTGCTCGACGACGGCGCGAAACGCATTGCCTTGGTTGTCGTAGACACCCTGATGATGCCGCGCGAGTTACTTGATCGTGTGAAACGCGAGGCCAGCGCCGCGACGGGCATCCGCGAAGAACACATGCTGATCGCGGCGACCCACACCCATTCCGCCCCCTCCGTCATGGGCGCATTGGGCTCGCGTTGCGACGAGACGTACGCCGCCTTTCTCCCTGACCGGCTGGTCGAGTGCATCCGACAGACGGACGCCAACCGGGTGCCCGCACGCGTGGGCTGGGCTGGGGTGACGGATACCGAGGACACCAACTGCCGCGTCTGGATACGGCGGCCGGACCGAATCGGAACCGATCCCTTTGGCGACGATACCATTCGCGCAATGATGCACCCCGGATACCAGAACCCGGACTACATCGGTCCCTGCGGCCCGGAGGACCCTGTCCTGAGCATGCTGGCGGTCCAGACGGCTGAAGGTCTTCCGTTGGCATTGCTTGCCAATTACTCGATGCACTATTTTGGGGCGCCGCCGGTGTCGGCGGACTATTTCGGCGCCTTTTGCTCCGAGATGGAGCGACGTATCGCGCCGACTCAAAACGCACCGCGTTTCGTGGCCATGATGTCGCATGGAACAAGCGGCGACCAGCATTGGATGGACTATTCGCAACCGAAAAAAGACATCAGTATCGATACCTATGCCGCGCGCGTCGCCGATAAGGCCATGGAGGCTTGGCAGCGCGTTGACTATGCCGATAACGCGGCACTCGGTATGGCTGAGACGAAACTCGAACTTGATCGGCGGACACCGTCGCCCGAGCGACTAGCTTGGGCCAAAAAGATTCGCGCGGCCATGGGTGAACGAACCGTGCCCAAGGATAAAACGGAGGTTTATGCCCTCGAACAGCTCTATCTCGATGCAGAACCCCGGCGCGAGTTGAGGCTTCAGGCATTGCGCGTTCGCAACTTTGCCATCACGGCAATTCCATGCGAGGTCTACGCCATCAGTGGACTGAAACTTAAGCGGCGGAGCCCGTTCGCCTTGACGATGAATATCGAACTGGCCAACGGGGCTGAAGGCTACATTCCTCCGCCGGAGCTGCATCCCTTCGGGGGCTACAATACCTGGCCCGCCCGCACCGCCGGCCTCGAAACCACCGCCGAACCCAAAATTGTCGAGGCGGTGGTGCGGCTGCTTGAAGGTCTAGGCGACAAGAAGCAGCGGCCGCTGCCGACGTGCAACGGTCCCTATACCGAGGCGGCTCGCCGTTCGACGCCGCGCGCATACTGGCCAATGGATACCATCGCGGGCGAAGTATGCGCCGATCTTTCTGGGAATAACATGGCGGGCAAATATGAACCGTGCGTGGCGTATTTTCTCGAGGGTGCGCCCATCAAGGAAACGGGCCATCCGGACGGCATCTGCCGCGCGGCCCATTTCGCGGGGGGCCGTATGGCAGCGAAGGCGCCTGATTTGGGCGAAGCGTACTCGGTCCAGCTTTGGTTCTGGAACGGGCTTCCCAACGATGCGCGCACTGTCACCGGCTATTTCTTCTCACGCGGCCGGGACGGCGAAAAAGGGGCGCCCGGTGAGCATCTCGGCATCGGCGGCACGTATCGCGGCGGCAACGAAATGGGCCGGCTTATCGCGTACAACGGAGATGAAAAAGAAACGCTGTTGATAGGCACTTCGGTGCTCGAACCCACTCGGTGGTATTGCGTGACATATGTCCGAAATGGCCGCGAGGTGGCTGCGTATCTGGATGGCCGCACGACGCCCGAGTTCAGTGGGACCCTCGAACTGGGGTGTCCGACGGATACGTCCAGTCTGTGGCTCGGCGGACGCAGCGACGGTATCCTCGGCTTCGAGGGCAAACTTTGCCATGTTTCCCTCTACGACCGCGCGCTTACGCCCGGCGAGGCTGCCGCACAGTATCAGACGGCCGGCGTAATTTCTACCCGGCTCTAACAGTGCGGGGCGGGGGATTGTGCCCCCAATGCCGTGACCGCTCTCAATCCGCGGATGCCTTCAGCGCCTCCAAATAGGCGGAGAGCTGTCCCATACGCCGGTTGAACTCGTCTGTGCGGATGTTTTCTTTTTCGGGACCGTTCTTGACGACCCAGAGGCCGCGTTCGTCGAGCGCATCAAGCGCTTCGCGCGCCGCAAGGCCAAGTTGACGGATGCGGGCCTGGCTGGGTGGTGCGTCTCGCTCAGCGAGCATACCGTCCCGTCCACGGTCCTGAACATGCTTAATGGTACGCAGTACCTTGTTGCCCCATGTACCTTTCCACGCGTAACCGGGGCGGAGGTTGTCGTCCGAATAGGTAATAATGCGGTCGGGCGTGCAATACAGCGGGCGGTTGGTGTGGAGCTCATAGAGACGCGCCCACCGGCCGTCTTCGAGCCGTGAACGCTCGTACCATGCCGCGATTTCGCCGAACGGCTCGGCGTAACGCTCGTCGCCGGTTTCCAACCAGAGTTCGATAAGGACGCCAATGACGGCGCCGGTTTCAGAGGCCGTGATGGCCATGGGCTCGAACCAGCGGCCCGGGGCGGGCGAGTTTGGCTTGTAGGGCCCGCGCACGAAGTCGTCGTAGTACTGCTGTGCCCAGGCCGCACCCGGCAACCGGACTTCGAGCAGCCAATCCCCGGCGCGGACGACGGCATCGCGGTAACGCTGGTCGCTAAAAGCGCGGTAGGCTGCCAAAAGTGTTTTTATACAGCCGGGGATGCTTGCATCATTGATGTGGTGATAGCGGCGGTAGTTGCCGAGATCAGAATGACCGTCTTCGGTTTCGAGGGGGTAGTATTGCGGCCAGCCGCCGCTTGGATATTGCGCCTCGAGAAACATATCGAGTGCTTTCTGCATCGCCTCGCGGTGGCGTATCGAAGGCGAGCCATCCCGCACAAGTTCGACTAGAAATAGCGCCGGCGCCTGACTGCGGTCGTCGTCGAGGTCAGCTTGGGGGGTAATGCGATACGCTCCGGGGACATCCACAGACGAGTTGGCCCATTTATCGGTAAGCGGTTGCCGCATGCGCCAGCCGCCCACCGCGAGTTGAACAGTGGCCAGCGCGTCGCCCGTCTCCATGGCCATGTCGAGGAGACGCGGGTCACCCGTGGCGCGGTAGGCGCGAAGCATGCTTCGCCCCACCGAGGGCGTAGCGGGCGGCTCGATGCTGATATAGGTTTCGTCCGGGTGTGGCTTGAGCGTGCCGTGACCGGCGTTGTAACGCGTCTCGAGGTCTCCCGAGATCAGATAGGGATACCCCCCTTTGTACGATAACGCGCGGAATGCTTGGGCCGCACGAAGGATTCCTTTCCGTACCTCCTCGGCGGAAGGCGGCTTCTCGTCCTCCGCGGTGGCGGATGCAGGGGCAAACGCCAAAGTGGCAACAAGCAACACGGTAAAAAAGCGGTTCGTGCTGTGAAGACAGAGGGAATTGAGGCCTTGCAAAGGCATTTCCTCCTTATTCAATGCGGATTATCCGGTATGCATCATGAGTCTGCCCGAACATATCAGTCGAATGGACATGGAGGGTGTATGTTCCCGGGGACGTTACCGCCGGAAGGGTGGCGCGCCACAGGTGACTTGAATCCTGAGGATCAGGAAGGCCACGCCCGAAGCTGTCCGGAACGGGAATGTCGTGCGCCTCGAGGGCCTCGGTTACGTCTTGTTCTATATCTTTAAGGCGCAGATAATTCGGGTCCGGCGCAACGATGCGTTCCATGGGAATCCATGCCCCCGATTTCCCCAAACGCATCTCGACGGTGTTTCGCTCGGACCCCGCGAAGACGTTAGCCATTACGACGGTCTCGGAGACCTCGTCCAACTGGATGGCGTTCGGCGCGTAGACCGCGATCTGAAAATCTCGCGGCTGCCGCGCGGGAACGTATTCGAAGCGGTAGGCGGTTCCGCTGAACGTGAAAACGCCGTGTCCGTTGGGCGCTCCGTCGTACATCGTGGCGTGGGGAATGCCATATTCGTCGTGATGGCCCGACCACCAGCCGCCGCACACTATTCCCGGAATAAGAACGTGCAGCGGCCTTTCCCCGGGCCACCCGTCTTCGGCGTCAAGGAAGAAATGCTCGAGCCGGTGCCAGTGGCCCGCTAAAATAAGCCGATTCGGAAATTGGCTTAACAGCTCATAAACCTCGCCCCGCTCGTCTGTATCCATAATTGGAATATGCATGAGCAATACGACAAGTTTCTCTCGGTCCAGGGGTTCAAGGTCGTTCTTAAGAAACGCCAATTGCTCCTCCCCCAGCCGGCTGGTGTAGCGGTCGCCATGCCACCAGACCGTGTTCAACGCAACAAAATGCACGGGGCCGTAATCGAATGCATAGTACGGAGGCCCGTAGACGCGCTGGAACGTCTCGGTCGCATAAGCATTATCGGGCGAGTCGAAATTCAAATCGTGGTTCCCTACCACGTTATACCAAGGTATGCCAATCTGTCCGATAACACCATTGAGCGGTTCAAGCGTCTTGAGATTATCAAACGCGGCATCGCCCAGCGTTATCCCAAAAGCGGCGTCCGTGTCCATCAAGCCGGGCACCACGTCTTGGGCGATATATTCGACCTCGCGCAGGTCACGCGGTTGGGTATCGCCAAAGACGATCGTTTTGAAGGTGTTGGGCTCATCGCGACGGATGAGCGGGAAATCGAGCGGCTCCGGCAGTTTCCCCGTCGGCTCGACACCCGGGTGGTCCTGGTCGGGCGAACCTTCCGGTTTGTGGATGTAGTGGAATCGCGGCAAGTGGTCGGAATCCACGGGCGTCATCCAATCCCGCGGTTTGAGCACGAATATGACCGTATCGTTTCTTACGGGAAGCGCGTAGCGGCCTTCGTCATCGGTGGCAACGATGTCGCGCCCATTCGAGACCCGCACGCCCGGCACCCCCTCTTCACCCGCATCGCGCGCGCCATTGTTGTTCCGGTCGTGAAAGACCACCCCGCGCGCCGTTTCTTGCGCCCATGCGCTTGTAAAAAGCACGAATACGCAGACCGTGAGTACCGCTACTCCATGTTTATGCTTCCACTTCATACGACGAATCTCCCCGTGTGTTTTTTATCCCAATGCGGCTGGTATTTTCGAAGGCCATATTACCTTGTGAAAACCCGTCAATGCGAATTGCTTGGTGGCATGGCGCCAAAGCCATAAGATCGTGCGTGTCCTTGGCCCCATGGACCTTTGTGCCGGTCTTTTTCACTCATATCGCGTGCCACGTCGCCACGATGGGGCCGTCTATCGGGCACAGCCGCGAGTGGTTGAACGCGAACGGGATTTTCACTAGGCTTAGCAAAGGTTTCGCGACGGCGTCTATTCCCTTTCTGTGTCCCGAGGCACGGATGCATGGAGGGGGATGGAACATGCGTGACGCCCCGCGGCGAGATGGACGAAAACCTTGTTGGAGGACTCCCGATGATTCGAAAGCGCATTTCCCGTAGAGGTTTTCTAGGCCGGGCGGCCGCGGCGGCGGCTCCGATGATAGTGCCGCAAGGGGTATTGGCCGCCCCCGGAAGACCCGGCGCGAATGACCGCATCGTTATCGGTCAAATCGGTGTAGGCGGTATGGGTCGGCACCACCTCGGCCGGCTCCGCGACAACATTGTCGCGATTTGCGACGTCGACGACAACCAGCTTGCGACGGCGATGCAGACGGCGCGTCCCGAAACGCGAACCTATAAGGATTACCGGCGCATTCTCGACCGTAACGACCTCGATGCGGTTCTTGTCACCGCTCCGGACCACTGGCACGGGGTCATGACGGTGCAGGCCTGTGAGACAGGGAAAGACGTATACGTCGAGAAGCCCTCGAGCAAGACCATCGAGGAGGGCCGTGCGATGGTCGAGGCGGCGCGGCGGTACGGGCGCGTGGTGCAGGTAGGCTCGCAAGGTCGATCGCTACCGAACGCGTGGCAGGTGTGCTCGTACCTGCGCAATGGCGAAATCGGGAAGATTTCGCGCATCGAGTGCTGGCATTACGAAAACCCCGTCGGGGGCGACCCGAGAAAGAACGGTCCTGCACCGGCTCATCTCGATTGGGACATGTGGCTTGGCCCGGCCCGCTGGGTGCCCTACAACCCCGACCGCGTTCACTACAATTTCCGCTGGTTTTTGGATTTTGGCGGAGGCCAAGTGCGTGATCGGGGCGCCCACGTGCTGAGTCTCGCGAGTTGGTTTCTCGATATGGACGATAAAGGGCCCGTGCGCGTAACGGCTACGGGTGAACCGCCTCACGAGGGCCTCTTTGACTGTCCCACGACCATGGAGGTTACGTGGGAGTTCAAGGACCCTGATGTCACGAT
This sequence comes from Candidatus Hydrogenedentota bacterium, assembly GCA_046483455.1. GTDB lineage: Bacteria > Hydrogenedentota > Hydrogenedentia > Hydrogenedentales > SLHB01 > UBA2224. The sequence continues at coordinate 8,537 of JAWODE010000313.1, forward strand.
TGTGTGGTCGCAACCCGGCGCTAAGCCCGAAGGGACCGAGGCGAAATTTGGGGCGGTGTATTACGGCGATAAAGGTGAGCTTACGGTGACCGGCGGCGATGGCAGCGGAATGGGCGCCGACGCAGATGACTATGAGCCGCCGGCCGACAGCCCGCCGGTGTACCGGAGTCCTGGCCACCACGAAGATTGGTTCGCGTGCATCAAGACGCGAGAGCGGCCGATTATGGATATCGCCCCGGCGCATACGGTGGCCAAGCTGTGCATTATGGCCAATATCGCCTACCGGCTGGGCCGTCCTCTCGAGTGGGACCACGCCAACGAACGCTTTGTGAATGATGACCAGGCCAACCGCATGCTGGGCAATTCCGGACGCGGTCCGTGGCATCTTTAGAAGGGAACGGCGATGATGAAGGTGAACTGCGGTTGGCAGGCGCGGGCACTCTTGGTTGTGGCATGTGCCGTTGCGTGTTGGATTGCCCACGCAACTGAATTGGATGATTTTCTGGCGCGAATCGCCGACCCGAACGCGGATGTGCGGGCCGAGGCGTGGAAAGCAGCGGGGGCCCACGGCGCACGGGCGGTCAAACCGCTGGCGGAACTAGGGGCTTCGGAAGACCCGGTTATCGCGAAAGCGGCATTGGCGGCTATCGGGACTATTACCTCGCATGCGGGACGGCCGGGCGCGCCGCAAGAACGACACGCCGTCGCAAAGGCCCTCGCGGAAGCGCTTGACGAGGCTGCCGACGACCAATTGCGGCGTGAGTTACTGCATTATCTCGGTCTGGTAGCGTCGGACGAGCACGTGCCGGTGCTGGCCGCGTTGCTGGATGACCCGGCCGTGGGTGAAGACGCGCGCATGGCACTGGAACGTGTTCCCGGCCAAGCGGCCACGCGGGCGCTGCTGGAAGCCTTGGAATCCTCCTCCGAAGAGGTTCAAGTGCGTGTTGCGACGGCATTGGCGCGTCGCGGCGCGCAGGAAGCGGTGCCGGTGCTCATCGAGAGTGCGCAGAACAGCCAAAGCCGCCAGGTGGGATTCGCCTGTCTCGAAGCCTTGGGCGCTTTCGGGATACCGCCACACCGGGTGTTTCCGCAGCGTCCCTCGTTCAGCCCCGGAGAACGGCAGCAATACGTACGGGCGGCGCTCGAGGCGGCGTACCGGTTGCGCGAGAACGGGGAGAACGACGAGGCGGCCCAGATTTACGAGAACATCACGGTGTATTCGAACGAGCCCGAACACATTCGTGAAGCGCTTCTCGGTCTTGATGCGACGGGGTCGGAGGCATTTGCGGCCCAGGCACTGGGCTATCTTTTCCATCCGGGCGTGGGCGTTACCGCGTTCCGGGCGCTTCTCGAATCGGGCCAGAGCGGGCTGAATGACAAGCTTGCCCTGGCATACGAAAAAAGCGACCCCGCCCGGAAGGCCGCGTTGCTGCAAATCCTGCATGAGCGGGGGGCGCCTTCGGTGTCCAGGTTCCTCGAGCCGGCCAAAAAAGAACAGAATCCGGAGCTGCGGGCTACAGCCATGGTATTGTCCGGTGAATCACCTTCCCTCGAAGATATACTGACTGTGGCCAAGCACGGGTCGCAATGGACGCGTCCGCACGCCCTCGAGCTGGCGCGCGAACGCGTCGCCGCCATGATCGCCGAGGGGGAGACGGAGCGCGCGCGCAAGACGTGCATGGAATTGCTCGAGAGCGGTATACCCGAGGAGTACGCCGTAGCCGCATTTAAAGCGCTGGGGCGTTTGCCCGGTCCCGAGACCGCGGCTTACTTGGATAGTCTGAACCTCTGGGAGCCGCCGAGGGGAGTTTTGGCCGCCGCCCTGACGCAAGCAGAACTCGAAGCGGGGCAGCGCGCGTACGTGGCTTGTGCCGCTGCCGAAGAAAACGTGGATATGGCCAAAGAGCGCCTGCTTTATGCGGCGGAACATTCGCAATTCCCGTCGGTTACCGGCATGGCCGTTGAAAAGCTGGCGGAGATGGGCGTGGATTCGAAGATGCTTGCCCAACGCCAGGGGTTCATCACCGATTGGAAGGTCCTCGGGCCGTTTCCCAATCCGAACGGCACAGCGTTTAACCGGTCGTTTCTCGACGAAGCCGCCTGCCGGGGCGAGGCACCCGTCGAGTTCGAGGGCAAACGGTACGAATGGCAGCCGGTAGACACCGACAGCGTGCCTGCCGTCATCGGACTGCGCGGCAGGCTTGATCCTTCGGAGAACGTGGCGGCCTATGGATATGCGGAGGTAAAGTCGCCGGAGCCCCGCGACGTGATCTTCCAAATAGGAAGCGACGACGGCTGCGAGTTCTGGGTCAACGGGGTCCGGCTTCATGGCGTGAACACGCCGCGCGGATTGACGGTGGACCAAGACAAGGTCGACGCTCCGCTCGTGGCGGGTACGAACCGCGTGCTTATTAAAGTGCTTCAGGGCGGTGTTGATTGGCAGTTTTGCGTGCGCGTTACGGATCGGGCGGGCGTGCCCATCGATCTTTCGGAGTAGTCAAAGTTCGCACAACCGGGAGCAAGGAGTATTGCATGCGTACGAGGTCTGTGTTGGCCGTTGGTGTTCTAGTCTGTTTTGCCGCGGGATGTGCTTCAACTGCGCCGGAAGAATCGGCGACGAAGCTGGGGCAGCCATTGCCCCACGCGCATGCCCACAACGATTACGAGCATGAACGGCCGCTTTTCGACGCCTTGAGCTACGGGTTTTGCAGTATCGAGGCCGATGTTCATGTGGTAGACGGCCAGTTGCTGGTAGCGCATGACCGTGAAGACGTGCGCCCTGGCCATACGCTCGAGTCGCTGTATCTCGGTCCGCTGCGGGAGCTGGCACGACGCAATGGGGGCAGGGTGTATCCCGATGGCCCCACAATTACCCTGCTCATCGATTTCAAGACTCCCGCCGTCCGGACCTACGAAGCATTGAAACCGTTGTTGGTGAAATACAAAGAGATGTTGACCGAATTCCGCGAAGGAGACGTCGAAACACGCGCGGTGACCGTCATCATTTCGGGAAACCGGCCTGTTCGGAGTCTGCAACAGGAAAACGTGCGGTATGCGGCCATCGACGGACGTCTCCAGGACCTGGAAACGAATCCTCCCGCGCATCTTGTTCCCCTTGTGAGTGATAATTGGGCCACGAACTTCGAGTGGCGTGGAAGCGGAGGATTTCCGGTTGCCGAGGCGGTAAAACTGCGCGATATTGTCCAGAAGGCACATGCGCAGGGGCGAAAAGTCCGCTTCTGGGCGACGCCGGACCGTCCGCCAATGTGGGATGCGCTCCTGGCGGCCGAAGTCGATCTGATCGGCGCCGACAATCTGGAACGCCTCGCGGGATATCTGAAGGAGTGTAGCGAAGACAGTCCGTAAGCGGCCGTAAGGGGAGAAAAGCAGCGGAGGCATCATGGACACCATTCGCGTCGGATTTGTCGGGCTCGGGGGCATCTGCAAGAGCCGCCACGTGCCGGGACTGCGCCGCATCGAGGGAGTCGAGATCGCCGCGGTGGCGAACCGGACGAAACACTCGAGTGAACGCACCGCCGGCCAGCTCGGCATCCCGGAAGCCTGTGGGTCGTGGGAAGAACTTGTCGGTCGGGACGACATCGACGCGGTGTTCATCGGCACATGGCCGTATATGCACAAGGACGTCAGCGTCGCGGCCCTCGAGTCCGGAAAGCACGTGTTTTGCCAGGCGCGGATGGCCCGGGATTTCGCCGAAGCGCAGGCCATGTATAAGGCGGCCAAACGGAGCGAACGCGTCGCGGCGCTCTGCCCGGTGCCAATCGGCCTCTCAGTGGATGCCACGATTACCCGGTTGCTGCACGAGGGCGCGTTGGGCGAAATTCGGCTGGTGCGGGTCCAGAGTTTCACGGATGCGTTCGCGCGAGCCGATACGCCACTCCATTGGCGGAAAGACGCCCGGTTGTCAGGCCTGAACATGCACACGTTGGGGATGTACGCCGAAGTAATTCACCGGTGGTTTGGGTGGACGTGGACCGTGAACGCCATGACTCAGACCTTTACACGCATGCGCCTCGATGCCGCCGGGGAAACGACGCGCGTCGAGATTCCAGACCAAATTCTGTTTACGGCAGGCATGCGTGCGGGGTTTCCGGTTCAATACACGATCAGCGCCGCCGTACATCACGGTGAAGAGGAGATACAAATCTTCGGTTCCGAGGCTTCGCTAACATATGACGTCGACGATGATGTCCTGTACGGTGCGCGGGCAGGGGAAAGAATGGCGCCGGTAGAAATTCTTCCCGAGGAAGGGTATAACCTCCGCGAATGGCCGGTCGAGCGCAACTTTATTGACGCCATTCGCGAAGGCGCCGAGTATCATCCCGATTTTTACGATGGGTTAAAGTATATGCAAGTCGTCCAGGCCGTATACGATTCCGCCCGCGAGGGCAAAACCGTCATGCTGGATTGAGCCGTGTGTGTGTAACGATGGTAAGGCCATGAACAGCAAAATGGGTGTCGGATTGTTCAAGAACCTCGGCACTCTTCGCGGTAACGGAGGACGGGTTGTCGAACCCGTCCTTGAGATTAACCGCGGACGGGCACGTCCGCGCTCCTGGTGATAACAACCGGCGAGGGCGTCGGTCCCACACCGGAGGGAAAAGAATTTTGGAGCCAGTCGTTGATGAGAAAACGTCTCGCGGGAGAGGATAGAACGATGGAACGATTTTACGCTGTTATTACGCAATCCGTATCAATTTGCACGCGCTTTTTAGGCCTTTTCGTTGTACTTGCCGTCATGGCGGGTGTATTGGGCGGTTCTCGGGCTTTTGCGGCCGAAGCGAAACAGGAGGTCGTCCCGTTAAAATTCGACATCAAACGGGACACGGTCATGGAACACGACGAGGGCGATTTCCTGTGGTTTCACCCGCGTGTGACGGCGGTTCCCGGCGCAGGGAAAGACGGGGCACCCCTGGTCGTCATGACGCTCCAGAAACATTTGCACAAGTCCGATTATTACTCGGGCATCAGCTACATGCGCACCGTGGACCTCGGCAAAACATGGGAAGGTCCCTTCCTACCGCCGGAACTTGACTGGGTCGAGGTGTCGGACACCGAACAGATCAGTGTGGCCGATGTGACGCCCGGATGGCATGCGCCCACAGGGAAGGTCATTGCGATTGGCGTCCACCTCGTGTACCGCAATGGCCGACAGGTCTATGACAAACCCGGCATGCGTGTGGGCGCTTATGCCGTGTACGAACCCAAGGCC
>JAWODE010000445.1:0-6765 GCA_046483455.1 Candidatus Hydrogenedentota bacterium
GGGGGACGAATTCTTCGGGCTGCGGGACTATGTTCCGGGCGATGATCTCCGTCACATAGCGTGGCGGATTAGCGCGCGGGCAGACGAACTCGTGGTTAAGGAGATGGCTCACGAGACCTCGCGCTATGTGCTTTTTGTCTTTGACGCCCGCGAGCGGTATGGAGTACCGGATTTTGAGGAACGGTTCGAAGAGGCTATCGAGATGGTGGCCTCGCTGGGCATCACGTTGCTGAATCGGCAGTTCCGCGTGGGGCTGATGACGGCAGGAGCATATCTGCCCGAAGACGAGGGAAAAGACCAGGCGAGACGGCTCCTGGAGACGCTGGCCCGGCTCGAGCCCGAGCCTGAGAGCATGCTGGATCCCTTCTCGCGGGTTGCGTTGGTCGATGAGCCCCGCCGGGTGATTCGAGTGTACATCAGTCCGGACCCCAGCCAATGGGGCGTGCGCATCGGTACGACTCACGTGATGCGTCCCGAGGAAGTGGTCCATGCGTAGAAGTATTGACACGTTATTGAACGTCAGCACGGCGGCTTTGCTTCTGTCGAGTTTCCTGGCGCTGGCCGCGGACCCCACAATGGGGCCGGGCATTATGGTTCTGGGAGGGCTCGTGCTGGCGGTGTGGCCGTTGGGTGAATACTTGGACGGGCGCTATGCCTGGTACCGGTATCTCACGAATGGCGCTACAGTGCTTTTCGCGCTGACGCTGCCGGTCTGGGTGGGGACATTTGGTTTGCTGCCGGCCGTCATAGCTCTGATCATTTTCATTCAAGTACACAAACTCGGGCATCGGAAAGAGCGCAAGGACTTCTACCAGTTGTTCCTGATGTGTTTCTTGTTGCTGATCGCCGGCTGCGGATTGGGGCCGGATGCCGCTATCGGGATTGCGATGTTGTGTTTCCTTATCAGCGCGGTGTGGGCTCTTTGGGCCCTGCAGGTCCGCACGGAGGCAAGCCGGGTGGGTCCGAGCGGGCTTGCCGATATTGTCCCCCTCTCAGAACGGGAGCCCGAGCCCACCGGACCGTCTGTAAGTTTATTGGACTGGGGCATGGTCCGAGCGATTGGGGTTGTGTGTGTTGCGTCGGCACTGCTCACGGCGGTTTTTTTCTTTGGGACCCCGCGGATGGAAGCGGGAATCCTCGGACGCAGTAACGTCCTGACAGCGAATTCGGGACAACGGCGAACCGGCCTCAGTGAAACCGTTCGAATCGGGGAAGGAGGGCGGATCGAAGCGGACCACAGGCCGGTGATGCGGGTGAAGTTTCCCGATATTCCTGGGGGGCAATTTGGTGGGTCGTTGTATTGGCGAAGCAGCACGATGGATAGATTCAGGACCAATAAAGGCGTGTGGGAACGAAGAGGCGGACCTTATGTCATTCGCGATGCTCGTCCGAGTACCATTCCGCTTCACACGGGCGATGCGTCGGTCGTCGAGCGCGAACCCTTTGGGAGAGGGCGGAAAGTCCATCAATCGATTTATCTTGATGAGGTGCCGCGGTCAGGGCTTCCCTGCCTGTCTTCTCCGCTCCGTTTGGAATGCGAAGGCGCAACCGTTAGTTGGGACCCCGAGCAAGATGGATATTTCGTGCAAGTGGACCGGCTTAAATCGTCAAGTATAAGCTACGAAGTTATTTCGGAAGTTGTCCGACCGCGTCCGCAGCAGCTGCGAAATGCAAAGCGTGATTACCGGCGCGCCATGTCAGGTCGGGCTCACGAGCTTCTCACGCGGCACGATCTCGGGGAAAGAACGGTACGATTGGCCCAACGGCTTACGGAAGAACACGACAATCTATACGACAAGGCCCGGGCGCTTGAAGCGTGGTTCAGTTCAGAAGAATTTGTATACACCCTTGATACGCCTTCTCTTCCGCAAGGCGCTCCGGTGGATGCGTTTGTGTTGGAAGCACGGCGGGGGCATTGCGAGCTGTTTGCAAGCGCGCTTGCGCTCATGTTGCGCAGCCTGGGTATACCCACCCGCGTTGTCTCGGGCTATCGGGGAGGGGAATGGAGTCCTGCCGATCAGGCATACATCGTCAGCCGGGATATGGCGCACCTCTGGGTAGAGGCCTATTTTCTCGATCACGGCTGGATCACCTTCGACCCGTCTCCCCAGCGAGACGAGGAGATTGTGCCGTGGCATCGGCGCGTGACATTGGCGCTATCCCGTTGGCAGTTACGGTTGAGAATTCTCTGGTACCGAAATATTGTCGGTTATGAGGGCGGGTTCGATCTGGCGCGACTGAAGGATTGGGGGCGGGGTATTTTCGCTTGGACTATCACACCTTATACAGGGTGGTTGGCCGGCGATAGCAGTGTGAATGGCAGGACAGATTTTCTGTTGGTGCTGGTTCTCCCCTTAACGCTTGCACTGGTGGTTCTCATCGTGATTTATCTAAACATCAGAAGGAAGTCACATCGGCGCGCCCGCTTTCTTACGGGCGGCCAACGAAGGGCGGTTCATCTGCTGGGGCGTGTCACGCAGGTGTTGAGGCGCCGGGGTATCGAGTGCCAGGGTAAAACAGCCGGGGAATTGCTTATAGCTGCGCGTAGCGCGAACCTCGAGAAGTGCGGGCCTCTGGCTGAGGCGCTTGATACTTATGACGAAGCACGGTTTGGAAACCGTCCACTTACCAAGGCGCGGTTCAAGGAGCTTCGAAGGAATTTGCGAAAAACGCTCTGAGAATTGTGCGGGAAAACGTAAAAGAATCCGAATAACTGCGGATGGGTGCAAGGCAAATGATTCCCGCAGGAACTAGCGCCCGAGTAACAATGCCACGGCGTTAGCGTTCCAGAGGGCCACGGCAAGGTCTTTTACCTCGTCTCCGTCAAAATCTTGAACGCACAGGGCACGGGGTTTCCCGGTCTTGCCGCCCGATTCAAAGGTGTATGTGCTCTTTGAAAACGTCTGCGGCAATCCGTTGTCTTCCGACGTGTTCATGAGAACGCTTACCCGTGCGGAGGCAAAACAGGCCAAGGCGATATCGGGCCGCCCGTCTTCATTAAGGTCTTCGACCACGAAGTCGCGGATTTCATGCTCGAGCACGCTGCGCGTGGTCCCCAAGGAGATTTCCTGACAAAGTTCGAATTTGAAGTCGCCGGTGCCATAGTAAATAGCGATGGAATCGTAGGTATGGCAATGGGAGACCACCAAGTCGGGTTTGCCGTCGGCATTGATATCGGCAACGCGCACCTTGTGGGGAAGCGCCCCCCGGCTCAGAAAGCGGTCGGCTTCTTCGAAATTGCCTTCCCCGTCACCTTTCCATAATACGATTTCGCCCGACGCGTACATGACGGTCACGAGGTCCATGTTACCGTCGTTATCGAAGTCAGCGGTTTGAATGTCACGCGGTCCACCTGGTGCACGAAGAAAGCGGGGTTCTTCAAAATATGCGGTTGGATGGCCGGGGAAATAGATTAAGACGTCGGACGACCAGCCAGTAGCGATAACATCGCGGTAGTCATCGGCATTGAAATCGTATACCGTCATCGCTGTGATGCCGGGTTTGGTGAAAATGGGCTGTTCATCGGCATCGCGATTGCGCAAGTACCGGAGGCGGTCAACGGGCACGGAAAACTCGACCGGCTCAAAGAGCAAGTCCCCGATATTGCGGAATAGGGTAAGGTCGCGTGACGCACTGCGCCGCTCGACGGCGTGAAAACTGCCCACGAGAATGTCGAGCGCGGGTAATGCGTCAATGTTGGCAATGGCGATGCAATACGGGCCGAATCCCGTGATCAAGGGAACCTGTTTTTCGTATTCCAACGGCTTGGTAGCCGCGAGGACGGATAGTTCGTTATTGGCTGGGCGCTCACTGCGCGGATCGGTCAACTCGCCTGTATCCGCCGCAATGATTTCGGGGATGCCGTTGCCGTTGAGATCGGTCGATGCGATAGCGGAGGGATTCGGACCGACGGGAAACCAGACGTTGTGCTGACGAAATCCCTGGGCTGTCGCTGCTACGGATACGCAGGACGTCAAGAACAGGAGTAGCATGAAAGCACACCGTGGTTTATCGGCCATGGGTATGCTCCTCCGGAACAACCAGTTTTACCGCCAAACGCATGGCCGCCCAGAGACTGTCGGGCCGCGCCTTTCCCGTTCCGGCAATGTCGTAAGCGGTGCCGTGGTCCACCGAGGTGCGCACAATAGGAAGGCCGAGGGTCACATTCACGCCTTGGTCCATGGCGATGAGTTTTACCGGAATATGGCCTTGATCGTGGTACATCGCCACAACCAGGTCGAATTCGTTTTCAACCATGCGCTTGAATACCGTGTCCGGGGGATAAGGCCCGGTACAATCAATCCCTTCCTTTTGGCATAACTCGATGGCGGGCAGGATTTCTGTGGTTTCTTCGGTGCCCAATACCCCTGCTTCTCCGGCATGGGGATTCAGCCCGGCCACTCCGATACGCCGCCGTTCAAGGCCAAGCCGCTCGAGGGCTCTATGAGCAATTCGAATCGACTCGGCGACGCGGTCGCGGGTCACCATTTTTATCGCTTCGGATAGTGGAAAATGCGACGTAATATGCACCACACGAATATCGCCCGCAAACAGACACATCCGGTAATTCGGCGAATGCGTCAGCTCCGCCAGGATTTCCGTATGTCCCATGTACGCATAGCCGGCGGCCTGAATGCCTTCCTTGTTGACGGGACACGTTACGATGGCGTCGATAGGCCCCGATTGCGCGCACACGATGGCTTTTTTTAGCCACTCGACGGCGCAACGGTTCGCCTCGGCAGAAAGGACCCCGGGAGTGCAGTCGGGTGCGCGAAATCCCCAATCAATCACGGGGATGGCGTGCTTGCGGTTGCTGCGTGAGGGAAGTTCAGATACGTTCTCAATGTCTAATTGCACCGAAACGACGGATGCTGCCTTCCGCAACACGTCCGCGCTGCCAAAAACGATGGGCTCGCAGAGCTCCAGCAGCTCCGGGGATGCCAGTACCTTGGCAAGAATCTCCGGCCCCACGCCGTTTGTATCGCCCATGGTCAGGGCCAGACGCGGCCTTCGAGACGGCTTTTGCGAAACCGTAGCGGCTTTTGCCGTTCGCCTATTGTTCACGGGGCATCTCTCCAATCATTGGAATGTGTCCCGGAACTTATCACAGTGCGGTGCAGGTAAACAATCCATTCCTCCGGTGTGGCGTGGTGTCCCGCTCGCGCCGTAGCGGAGGCGTCCCGCATCCAATGCATAATGCGCCTCGTTGGGAAAAATCGTCCAAGGCGTTATCCTAGTCACCCAAATAGCCAAGGGCTTGCATCTCTTCGGCTAGGTCCGCTGGCAATTGCATAGGCTCCTCGTCTGATTCCAATGGTTTGTCTTGAGTGTCCAGGGGCTTAAACTTGCAAAGTCTTGCCGTTAAAGTGTCTACCAGATCGGGGCGTTTTTGAGCCAAGTTCTCGCTCTCGTCCGCATCCGCCGCGAGATCGTAGACCTCGTGGGCGCCGTCACTTGAATGAATAAACTTGATACTGCCGTCGTAAAGCGCGGTCCGTCGCCGTTTGAAACGATGGCCCCAGAGTTTGTGGGTGAAGTCCCATTTCCGGGAGTAGTAATTTTCACACAGTATAGGTTTTTCGGCCATCGCGTTTTGAAGAAAGTGTCGAGGAATCTGACCAAGGGCTTGGTCTGAAAACTGGGACAGAATAAGGCTTGGAACCATGCATAGGGATGCCCTGTCCTTTGAGATTTCCGGGGTTCGTTGGCCCGGTCTCTTGAATAACAGGGGAATCCAAGCCGTGGGCTGATATACGTCTTTTGAATGCGCCACCAAATGGTGCTCGCCCAAAAACTCGCCGTGGTCCGATGTGACAACCACTATGGCCTCATCATACACGTTCCGCTCTTTTAGCCCTTGTAGTAGATGCCCCCATGCGGCATCGACATTTGCGATGCCCAAGTCATACTGGCGGGTGACCTTGTCAACAAGTGACGGGTCTACCTTATTGGAGCCCGGCATCGTTTCTTTGAGAAGCGTTCGTTGCAAGTGCGTATCCCGCGATACATCGAAATCTCCTACTCCCGGCACTGAATGAGTGTTATAGGGCCAATGAGCATCCATAAAGTTGAAAAACGCGAAAAAGGGCTGCCGGCTCTGCTGGTCTATCCACTCTAAGCCCTTGTCAGCCGTGGTGGTCCCAGGCTGCCAATCGACGTCATATTTCTGGAAACCCTGACAGAGATTGAACCGCTCATGCATGAATCCGGTATTCGCGATGAAAGCGCCCGTGGAGTAGCCGTTCGCGCGCAGTATTTCCGCAATCGTCACGGCCTTTTCCTCGAGAGGCGGCTCGGTCACCGACAGCTCGCCGTTACTCGTGCGCAACAGCCGTGTACGTGCGTTGTGTTCAAAGGGATACAGTCCCGTGAAAAGTGAGGCATGGCTGGGCAGCGTCCATGGAGCAGGAGCAACGGCCTGCGTATACCGCGTTGCATGTTCAGCGAATTTCTCGAGTTGCGGCGTCGTGTGTCGTTTATATCCCCAAGCACTTGTATGATCGGCCCGTACCGTATCAAGGACAATCATAATCACCGGGGGCCGTTCGTGTTTGTAAGCGGTTCTTCCTGATGGCCCCGATTTCAGATTCTTTTGCGCCACATTCTTGGGCTGTGCACGGGTAGTCAGGGCGAGAGACGCAAGCGCGCTTGCCCGAACAAAAAGCCGTCGGCTAATGGCCCCTTGGATAGGCATTCTCTCGGGCACGACGATTCTCCCTTTTCCGAGTTTATTCGTTCTGCCCAACTGCAAAACCAGCCACACAT
>JAWODE010000601.1:0-3355 GCA_046483455.1 Candidatus Hydrogenedentota bacterium
TTTCGTGCGGCCCCGCTTCAGCGGTTCGATGTCCGATAGCGCGGCGGGTATTTCGTGCGGTACAAGCCCTTCGGATGCGGCCCACTTGAACGCCCTGACAACGTGGCGCACATAGCGGTTGACGGTACCCCGCGCCAACTGCTTACCCTTGCGCTGAAGCCAACTCACGCGAAGGGCTTTCAACCCACGCGGGCTAAATTTGCCGGCGGGCGTATCCCCATACAAGTCTACCAACGCCGCGATGGCGCGATGAATGTTCGCGGCTTCGGCGCTGTCGGGCTTGTAGTACCGGTTGACGTGGGCGGCGTACTGTGCAGTGAGTTCAGACACAAGCAAAGGGGCTTCAGTATCGGCGGGGTTGATGACGCCTTCGCTTGCGATGAATTCGGCAACCCATCGGCGGTACTTCTTTTCGGTTTCAGGTTCGCCCCACGGCCCGAAATAGATATGCTTGTAGCGGTGCTTGATGCGGGCTTGCCCCGATGGCTTATGATGGTGAAGTGTCGGTATTCGAACCTTCATGATGTGTCCCCTCGCGGTTCGCATTGGGGTACAATACCCCAAAGGACAGTATCACGAAGGGGCGAAAAACAGCAAACAAAAATTGCGAGAACCCCTGTAAACATTGGGTAGAATAATGGTGGGCGATACTGGACTCGAACCAGTGACCCCCTGCGTGTAAAGCAGGTGCTCTAACCATCTGAGCTAACCGCCCGTGCCAAACGAAAAGTATAGCATTCACCCGAATTCTTCCGCAAATGGCAACCGGGCAATGGCAACCGGGCAACCGGGGTCAAGCGAGACCATTGACACGTTTTGTCTGTCGGGCTAGGCTGGGAGTAAGGCTGTGTCCGGCGCAATTCACGGAGGTATACGTCATGAAGCCCGTGATCAACGGGACGTCGTTCGGCAACATCACCGTTGACGGCAAAATTTATGATCACGACATCGTGATCCGCCTTCGGGGCAAGGTCAAAAAGCGCAAGAAGCAATTGTCCAAAGAGGAAACGGGGTCGTCGCATATGGTGTCACGCGAGGAGGCTAAACACATCTACGAAGACGGCGCTTCGCTCGTCATCATTGGTTGCGGCCAATATGGCGCCCTCGATCTCTCGCCCGAAGCCCGCGCCTATTTTCATAAACGCAATTGCGTCGTGGACATGCGGCCCACCCCCGAGGCCCTTCAGGTCTGGAACTCCGCCGAAAACAATGTCGTCGCCGTGTTTCACGTTACCTGCTGAGGCATACTTCAGTTTTTGATCACGCCGGACAGGGCAGGTAAAATCGGCACGGTGGACGGGCTGCCCGTAGGAATCCTATCGGTACGAAATGTGGCAAGAGATAGGGACCAAGGGAGATGTGCCGCCATAAAGAGGAGGCTGCTTTCATGAATCCTACTTATTTCACTGGACATTCCAACCCATCTAACTGCGGCCCTGCAAAAACTGTTTTGCCAACGGTTGTGTTTTGCACGGGTCTTGTTCTTTTCGTGGCCTCGGGCGCGGCCGGGGCGCCGCCTGCGTCGACTTATCAAGAGACACTCGACGCTCGAAAAGCCGAACTTCTCGAACATTACGCCACCGGACCGGCACACGAAGCCTATACCGAGCTGGCGCGTCTGGCCACCGGAAGAACCCCGAATGAAGCCTCCTTGCATGCAGCCCTGAACAAGATGGACAGCCGCGTCGATACGGCCGATTTCCGGCTACATGCCATTTTACGGCTTATGTATTGTTTTGCCGACAACCCAAATGTCAGCGAGGAGCTTCTCGCGCGGGCGCGCCGCTCGTTGCTGGATTTCAAGTATTGGCCCGATGAGCCCGGCGTGGACTCGATGTGCACGTGGACGGAAAACCATCAGATTCTTTTCAGCGCGGGGGCCTATCTTGCGGGGCAGCTTTACCCGGAAGAGGTGTTCACCAACTCCGGTCTTCGAGGCAGGGAACAGATGGCCCGGCACCGTCCGCGTATCATGCGATGGCTCGATCTACGGTTCCGTACCGGGTTCAGCGAATGGCTGTCGAACGTCTATTACGACGAAGACTTGGCCGGGATACTGAGCCTTGTCGACCTGTGCAAGGACGATGAAATCGCGACGCGCGCGGCCATGGTCACCGACGTATTGTTGCTCGACATGGCCCTGAACAGCCACGGCGGCGTGTTCGGCAGCACCCACGGCCGCACCTATGAAACGCAAAAGAAGTGGGCCGAGCGCGAAGCCACCACGGATGTGATGTGGCTGCTGTTCGGCATGGGCACGCTGCGTGCCAGCAACATGAGCGCGACGTGTCTGGCGTTGAGTCCTCGTTACCAGATGCCCCAGGTCATTCATGAGATCGCCAACGATCTGAATCGGCCGCACATGCAGAACAAACAACGCATGGGGCTGAAACTCGAAGAGGCAGAGCGCTGGGGACTGGGTTTCGACAACTTCGAAGACGGCATGGTCTGGTTGAGCATGGAAGCGTATGCTCATCCTCTTACGTTGCCCCTGTTTGTCGACATGCTCGAGGGGTTCAACTGGTGGGAGAACGCATTTTTTGCACCGTTTGCCAATTACCGGGAGCTTCTGGAAGCTGCACGCGACGCCGGTACGCTGCCCGCTCTCGCAACGATGTACGAACAGGATATCTGCCGCAACATTCGCGATGAGGTGAATATCTACACATTCCGCACCCCCGACTACCTACTAAGTTCCGCCCAGGATTACCGCGTCGGCTACGGCGGCGACCAGCACCACATCTGGCAGGCGACCCTCGGGCCAAACGCGGTGTGTTTTACCTCCCATCCCGCGCAATATACCGGCGATACCCCCAATTACTGGACCGGCGAAGGATGGCTCCCGCGCGTCGCCCAATACCGGAACGTCGCGATCATCGTTTACAACGCCGAGGATAAACCGGGCCTGTATTTTCCCGAGACCCTCGATTTTACGCATGCCTGGCTTCCCCGCGACCAGTTTGATGAGGTCGTCGAACAGGACGGTTGGATCTTCGCGCGCAAGGGCGAGGGTTATCTCGCATTCCGGTCTCAACACCCCTACTCTTGGCAGACCGAGCCGGGCGAGGACCAAAACCGGGAACTCATTGTGTCCGGGAGGCAGAACATTTACCTGTGCGAGTTGGGAAGCCGCCGCCAGCACGGCACCTTCGCGGAGTTCATGGCCGCTATAGAACAGGCGGAAGTGGTGTTTGATCCCTCCGGCGTCACCTATAGTTCCCCGTCGCAGGGGCGTTTGCAATTCGGCTGGACGGGCGAATTCCTGCGTAACGGCCGGCCGGTCGACTTGGACGGGTATCCCCGGTATGACAATCCCTATGTGCACGCGGAGTTTCCTTCGGACACAATCATCGTG
>JAWODE010000606.1:0-5799 GCA_046483455.1 Candidatus Hydrogenedentota bacterium
CACGAACATACCGGTATTCAGCGTGCAGTACCATCCCGAGGCGTCGCCGGGCCCGCACGACAGCCGCTACCTCTTCGAGAAATTCATCGCGGCCATGCGCGAGTGGAAGACAAAGTGACCCCGGCGCGGGGAAGGGGAAGATAATGACGACCTACAACGTTGGCATTCTCGGGTTTGGCTTCATCGGAAAGGTGCATGCCTACGGACACCTGAACATCCCCTTATTTTACGACCCGCCGCCCTGCACGACGCGCATTACCCACATCTGCACGAGCCGCATGGAGACCGCGGAGCACGCCCGCGCACAACTCGGCGCCGATGTGGCCACCACCGACTACCACGAGGTCACCGAGAATCCCGACGTCGACATCGTTCACATCTGTACGCCCAATCACTTGCACAAAGACGAACTCCTGTCGGCCATAGCGCACAACAAGCACATCTATTGCGACAAGCCGCTCGTGGCGGAGTTGGACGATGTCCCGCCCATCGAAAACGCTCTCAAAAACTACACCGGCATTGCCCAAATGACATTTCATAACCGTTTTTTCCCGGCGACGCTACGCGCGCGCCAGCTCGTCGAGGAGGGGTTCCTGGGTAAGTTGCTCCAGTTCCGCGCCTGTTACCTCCATGGGGGCAGCGCCAATCCCGAGGCGCCGCTCAAGTGGAAACTGTCGGCCGAAGCCGGGGGCGGCGTGATTGCCGACCTGGCCTCGCACGTTTTCGACCTGCTCCATCCCCTCGTGGGCGATTATGCTTCGCTCATGGCCACCACGCAGATCGCGTATCCCGAACGGCCCGCGGTGGACGACCCCACGAAACGGGTCAACGTCGAGGCCGAGGACAACGTCATGCTTCTGGCCCGCACGGTATCCGGTGCGCTGGGCACCATCGAAGCGACCAAACTCGCCACGGGGGCCGAAGACGAACTCCGCTTCGAACTCCACGGCTCGAAAGGGGCGATACGCTTCAACCTTATGGACCCCCACCATCTCGACGTCTACGACGCCACTGCCCCGGGCGAACCCATCGGCGGACGCCGTGGCTGGACCCGCATCGACACCGGCCAGCGCTATCCGGCGCCCGGCGGCAAGTTTCCTAGTCCCAAAGCCACCATCGGATGGATGCGCGCCCACATGGCCTGCCTCGCGAATTTCCTTTACTGCGTCGCCGAAAACAAACCCGCCGAACCCGGCCTCGAACAGGGCATTTACATCCAGAAAGTTTGCGACGCCGCCAAGCGCTCCGCCCGCACCGCCGCCTGGGTCGAGCTCGCGTAACACACTCAGCGCAGGATCAGACCGATCGGTCGGATCGGACCGATCGGACGGAGCAGATTGGTCGGACCAAACAGACGGGTCTGACCTGTCGGACCCGGAGGCCGGAAAGCATGGTTGCCGTCTCCGCGCATCATCGGCATACCCGATGCCCTCTGCATCCCCTTTCACGCCCTTTTCATCCCGTCATCGTCTCGACAAACGCTCTCCCATGCGCCCGCGGGAATCCAGAGAGCTCGCCGCAGGTGCGGCGTGGATCCGGCCTGGACCCCTGCTTTCGCAGGGGTGACGGGAGGGGGCCGGGGTAGACTCTTTGGCTTCAATTTTGGCTGCGGCTCTGCCGCTCTGTACTACTATCTTCGAAAATTCGTGCAACCTGCAAAGACTTTCTCCAGGTGTGGGTTTAAGTGCTGAATTTTCAGGTCCTTATGTCCCCCGCTGGCGGGGGTGGGCCGGCGTCAGCCGGGCCGGGGGTGGACTCTTTGGCTTCAATTTTGGCTGCGGCTCTGCTGCGCCACGGTCTCTGTGGCTCCGTGTGAGAAAAATCCGCCCCGGCGCACGCCCCCTCAACTCCTCCCGAGCACCTCGACGACGTGGGCGAGTTCGGCCTCGGTGTTGTAAAAGTGGGGAGAGAAGCGCAAAAACGCTTTGCCCTCGCGGTTATGGCGAAGCGAGACCACGATGTCGGCGGCCTGAAGATGATGGGCCACTTTATCCATGTTTTTATCAGGATGAAAGACCGTGATGATGCCCGAGCGTTCTGCATTGCTGGCGGCCGCGGACCGGTCGCGGTCCTCGATGTATTGGCGGTAGCCAAGCGAGCCGAATTCCTCGATTAGCACACTTCGCAGGTGGAGTATGCGCTCGGCAATCGCCTCTATCCCCACCGAGAGCAGCATCTCGAGCGAGGCCGCCATCCCCACGATGCCGGGGAGGTTCAACATGCCGGGTTCGTAACGCCGCGCACCGTCGTAAAAATCGATGGTCTCCTGGGCGATGAACTGCGGCGAAACAACGTTCCACGAACCCAATAACGCGGGCTGCAACAGGTCAAATTTATCTCGGCTCACATAGACGAGCCCCGCGCCGGCGGGCCCGAGCATCCACTTGTGCGAGTCCGCGCTCAGAAAATCAACGTGTTCGACATGCAATGGAAACGCGCCCAGGGTCTGGATGCCGTCGACGCAAAACAGGATACCGCGTTCATGCAGGTTTTGTCCGATGGTATCCACATCGATGCGGAATCCGCTCAAAAAATGGGCCGAGGCCAACGATACAAGGCGCGTGCGGTCCGTCAGGGCGGCCTCGACGACCTCCCAGGTGATCACGCCCGCGGCGTCGGGTTTGAGTGCCACGGGTTTCACGCCGCGTCGCGCCAAAGCCGTCCACGGATAGACGTTGGCGGGGTAGTCGTCCTGGTAATAGACGACTTCGTCGCCCTCTTCCCACGGCAAACCCGCCGCGACAAGGCTGAGCCCGAGCGAGGTCGGCCCGAGAAGCGCAATTTCATCCGCGTCCGCGCCGAGCAATTCGGCGGCATGTTTGCGCGCGGCGGCCACCCATGTTTCGGTCCAGGCGCCCTCCTGCTTGTGGTAAGACCCACGGTCGAGGAACTCGCGCATCAAGTCGGCGGTCGCCCGCGGCAACGGCGCCACGCCGGCGTGGC
The DNA here is from genome assembly GCA_046483455.1 of Candidatus Hydrogenedentota bacterium. Lineage (GTDB taxonomy): Bacteria > Hydrogenedentota > Hydrogenedentia > Hydrogenedentales > SLHB01 > UBA2224. The sequence continues at coordinate 2,944 of JAWODE010000606.1, forward strand.
CCAAAAAAACGGACTTCGATACGACCGGAAACGCTTTACGGCGCGCCTCTTCGTGCTCGATAATGGATTCTAACTTCATGGTGGTAAAAGTGTAGCGATTCAAGGGGGACCTTCGCCAGTTGCCGATTCTTCACCCTTATCTCAGCTCGCTGAAAGGCCCAAAAACGGCTACCGTCTTTGGGAACCGCAAATTTTGTAAGCATTTGACATCATGGGGCTTATAGCATAAATACTCTATCTATTTCTTGACAGTTATCTCTGTTACGGGGATAATTTATGTGTGAGAATAGGGATTTACCTGTTCGAGAAAGGGCAGGGGGTTCACCCCATGGGATTAAGGATAGGAACCATAGCAAATACGCTCAGTGCGGAGCAGATTACGGTGCACGCGGATACCCCTGCTCGTTCACGGGACGAGACTGCCCAGAAACTCAGAACCGAATCCCGCGGCAAAGAAGTCGAGATTACCGCGGGATTCGGCGAGAACACCATCTCGATTCCAGGGCTCGCGGCCCGTACCATCGGTTCGAACATGAGCAACGCCCGCAAAATGGTGCCCACGCTCGAGGAACTCCGGCAGGAGCAGCAAGAACGGGTGGAAGAGCGCCGGGCCGAAGCGCGCGAGGAACTCGAGGCCCGATTAAGGGAACTCGAGGAAAATGCCCGCGAGCCTGTAGTCCGGATCGAGTTTCAACGAGCCGAATCGGAAGCCCGCGCGCAGGCGAGAGCATTCACCGACGCAGGCAACGAGGAGCCCCGAGAACCCCGTCCTCTCACGGAAGGCCAAGAACCCCAAGTGCAAAACCGCCAAGCATCCTTAGAAGTTGGCGAGCGCGCCTTTACCTTTACGGCGCCCGCCAGCGCGGAATTCGACCTCCAGGGATAAGCCGGTTATCGCACACTCGCCCCACCGTATGACGCAACGCCGCTCCGGTTTTTGTCCACGCCATACGATAGAATGGACGGAACGGGTTTGTGAACACTTCAAAGGAGACGGGACATGAGGGCAATATGCGTAATCACTGTTACATGGCTTGCTCTTGGTGCATGTGCGACGGCCTGCGCCGCCGAGGCCGTCGGCGTCAACGTCAAGGAGTTCGGGGCCAAGGGCGACGGGAAAACCGACGATACCGAAGCCATCCAAAAAGCCCTCGATGCCGCGGGCAAACCGCGCGCATCACGCCAGATTAGCGTTTATCTTGCCACGTGTCCCGAAGTAGTTTTCCCGGCCGGCCACTACAAAGTCTCGAAGACGCTGAAACCCGGCGCCTACCAAAGACTCCGCGGCGATGGCGGCAAGGTCATGCTCGAACAGACCGATTCCGAAGCGGCTACCTTCGAAGCCATGGGCTACCGCAACATGTTCGAGGGCCTCGCGTTTATCGGCGGCCACAACGCTATCCGGCTGAATACCAACAACGCCGATACCTCGATGCCCAAGATCGCGGATTGCCAGTTCTACGCCTCGACGGGGTCCGCGATCGCCTTCGAGGGCGCCTCCTCGTTGCTGTCGATCGACGACTGCCTCTTCATCAACTGCGAACAGGTTATGGACTGCCGCGCCGACATGGCCGTCATGCGGAACTGCTGGATATCGACCCGCAGTGAGATGCGCGACAAGGCGGTCATCGTCAATCGCGGCGTGCTGCATCTCGAAGACGTGCTCGGCGTGCCTCGCACAAACGGTTCCGACCAGCGCTGGATCGACAACTACGGCACGGTGCGCGCAGTGCGCGTGCGGTTCGGCGGCGAAGGCGCGGGTTTCACCCCCGTGGTCAACTTCGCGAAATTCGACGCGTCCTACCCCGTCTGGCCCTCATCCGTCACGCTCCAACAATGCTACGTCTATGCCCTAGGCAACAAGCAGCGAAAATGTGCGGTCTACTGCGAGGAAATCCCCAACAGCATCACTATTCACGACTGCTCGGGATTCATCGACATGGCCATGGTCATGGTCAATCCCGAAATCGCCGAAAACCCGGACTACTTCAAGGAGGCCCACCCCAGCCAACTGCACTACGGCCTCCGCGGCAACGTCACCGATACCCTCGAGCGGTTTCCGATTCCGGAGATCATGGCCCCGTATAGCAGATCGGACTGATCAGTCGGATCGGACCGATCCGTCGGATCAGGCCGGTCAATCCCGATGCCCGCCCTCCGCCTCGGCAATCTCCCGTAGCGCTTTCTCCAGCCCTTCGAGATTCTCGCGGAGGCTCGTTTCCGCGTCGACCTCCGGGCGGTGGTCGAGGATACCGATGGGACCTGTGTAACCGCTATCGAGGATGATGCAGAGGAGTCTCCGGTCATGCTCGCCCTGGCCGATGGGGAGAATTTTGGGTTCCGCGCCGGTATTCATGCCGTTCAGGTTGAGGCAGAGGAGGTACGGTTTCATCGCATCGAGACAGGCCGCGAAATCGTCAATGTGCTCGTGGCCGTGGTGGAGGTTGTATACAATACCGATGTGGTCGCTCCCGGTTTTCTTGCGCAGCCACTTACAGACCGCCACCATATTCATCGGTTCGCCGCCCCAGCCGCCGTGGTTGTACAGCCCCAGTTTGCAGCCGAGTTCCTGTGTGCGCTTCGCCGCGTCCAGCATGTGCGTACCGGCCCGCCGCACCTTCTCTTCCCGCGAGCCCCTGCCCGGGTCCGGCACCGTCAACCACACCTGCGGATGGATGCCATGCTTCTCGAAGAGCCGAAACATGTCCTCGTGCAAGCCCCAGAACGCGAAAAAATCAATATCGTGTTCCTTTAGCGCCTTGATCTCCGCCTCGAACTCGGGCACGTGTTCCGCACGCCAGTCGTACGCCAGTTTGGTGAACCCCAGTCGTTTGAGCATTGCTGCGCGCCCTTCCG
>JAWODE010000612.1:0-3456 GCA_046483455.1 Candidatus Hydrogenedentota bacterium
CGCGCAAGGGTTCGTGATGGAAGCGAATGGGGGTGGCAATTTCGGGTGGAAGCCCCCATTGCCGGGCCAGTTCGTAGCCCGCTTCCGTATGGGACAGCCCGATGAGGCGCTCTTCGGCGTCAAGAAGCTCCTGGCCCGTGAGACCGCTGTCGATCTTGGCACACGCTTCAGGCACGGTCTCGAGCAACGCCGCGCGGCCGAGGTCGTGAAGGAGTCCCGCCGCAAAAATGCCGGGTAGACCGCGGTGGCCGCTTGCCTTCGCGACAATGCGGGCCGCCGCGGCGCAACACATCGATTCGAGCCAGAAAGAACGGTATTCGAGATTCTTCCACTTGCTCATGAGGTCGATGACGGTGGTCGAGAGCACGATGCCGTAGGTTTCGCGAAGCCCCATGAGCGATATGGCGTGAACCAAATCATGGATGGGCTGCGTGAATCCGTACAGGGCGGAATTGGCCACGCTGAGGATTTTGGCCGCGATGGGCGGGTCAAGCGCGACAATGTCGGCGACCGACCGCACGGAACTATCGGTGGATTCGAGAGCGGCGCGGACCTGGTTGAGGGTTTCGGGTAAAGCCGGGAGCGAGGTGAGCCGCCGCACGAGACGCGCCACCCGCGACAAACGTATCGGGGCCTCGAGACCCTGCAGGCTGCGCTTTGGCGAGGTCTCTTCCCCGCCTTCGGGAGGCGGTTCCAAGGAATAGTAGCGATCGATGGCCGCCTCGACATCCTCGCGGGTGCAACGCAGAAGCTGAACATGGGCGTCGAGGAGTTTTTCGAGCTCCTGGCGTTCGGCGTCGCTCGGTAGCGCAACACAACCAAGCATGACGGTATTGCCATAGCGATCAATGGGAACCACCTGGTACGCGCGGGCGGTTTCGGCGCTGATAAGTCCGATCAATTCGGGGCCGATGTCGAGGTGCGAGAAGTCGGCATCGCCCAGACCGGGAAGCGTGAGAAGGAAATCCAGTAGTTCGTTGGGCTGGAGGCATCCCATGGAAAACAGGACATCGACGATCTCGCCACCGCGCTCCTTCTGGATGGCGAGTGCCTGGTCGAGCTCCTCTTCAGAAATGCGGCCCGCGGCGCGGAGAAGCTGACCGATGCGCCGTTTGGCGGCATCGCGGAGGAGTGCCGCGCGATGCATATCCGACGCGGGTTTTTCATTTTCGTTGTCTGGTGGCGGTTGATTCGAGGAATTCATAGGCCCCTAATCCTGGCCGCGTTCCGGCTGCTGGTTATCCCTTGCGTTCATCCGGTCTTCCTTTTCGCCGGTATGAAGGGAAAACGCTTCCTTACTCCCTACCTTTAAAGATTCTAACAACCGCGTGGCGTCTTCACAAGAAATGTTCCGGAGCACGGTCACTCATCTCTGGTTTCAAGTCGGGAGCACGCCCGCACCGCCGCGGAAGCGCTCACCGGAAGATGGGCGTCAGGAAACCAAGGGACCAAGTGAGCGAACGGTAGCTCTTGTCCTTCTCGCTGCCTCGGCGTCCCTGGATAAGCAATTTCGTGTTCAGCGGGTCGTATTCGAGGCGCTGGTCGTAGCCGGTGCGGAGAAACTCGCCGTGGGACACGTTATCGGTCCATGGGGCAGCGTTTTCAGGCCAGGAGCAGTTGCTGCTGGTAGCGTAATCCGGCGTGCGGTCGAGCCAGGGACCCTCGAGCCGCGGCGCGGTGGCCAGACCGAATTTGCGGTATCCGTCATCGGTGCGGACTTCGTAGAGCATGTGATATCCCTCGCGATCGAGGGGTTTGTAGATGTGAACGGCCTCGTGGACCAGCCCGAACACCTTACGCGGGTTGCCGAATCCTTCGGGGAAAGCATCAAGAGGGGTGGTCTGGACATATACGTCGCGATGGTTGCGCGTATAGAAAAGGTACGCGGTTGTGTCGTCGCAGATCATCCAGAAATCGATCCACTTGTCATCTTCGAATTTTTCGGCCAGTGGTGCGGGCGGCGACCAGGATTGGGGAGCGGTAAGGGTCTTGGTGGTCGCATAAACGGATTGGTAATTGGCATCGGTGGTCTGAAAGACAAGATACCAGGTTTCCTGAGGCGCGAAATAGAAGACCTGCGGCGCAGCGGCGTAGTTTTCAACTCCGCCGCTGAGTTGTTCGAGGAGCGTGCGTGGAGCCGCATCGAGTTCCTTCCACGTGGGCGCACTCACGTAGGCGATGCCGAGCCGTTCAGACCCGCACGCCGTGTAGAACACGTGCCAGCGGCCTTCATGGCGCACGACCGTCGGGTCTTTGACGGCCCGGGCGTCGAAACTGCTCTCGCGCGGCGTCAGAACGGGCGGTCCCGCCCTCCATCCCGCGGGGATGACGTCCGCGCTATCTCCTGCCGCCAACGAACCCGCGAGAATAAGGGAAAGGGTTGTCACACTGTACATCATCGTCATGCTCCTGTCGGATTGATGCCTCCGACTGTACCCTCGGGACGGGTTGCGACGCAAGAAAGACAGCGGGAAAAGCGGGGCAAATGAGCGCGATTTCAGCTTATTGTTTTGACCGGGAAAATCCGGAGGTAGTCGAGTCCGAACATGTAGCGTTTGGGGTCGCATTTCTCGTTGGCGCCGATGATTTCGACGGTGAGGGTGTTCCGGCCCTTTTCGAGGTCGAAGACCCCGATCGAGACTTCGTCGGTGACGATAACGCCGTCATTAAAGAAGTCCATGGGTTCGCCGGCCTTCCGACCGTTTATGGAGAGTTGCATGATGCCGTAGTCAATGGCCTTGGTGAAGACGGCGCGGACGTTGTAGCGGCGGGCCTCGGGAGCGTCAAAAGCGAGGGTAAGCACATCGCCGGGCTCGCCGTCCATCCACCAGAGTTGTTTGGCGCTGCTCCAGGGCCAGCCGGCGCTTTCCTGGGTCGTGGCATTTCCGCCCGTGACGGAGAGGACCTCGAGGTCTTCGCCTTCAAGGGCGCCTTCGACGCGCTTAGGCTCGGGCAGCGGCGGAGGCGTGACAATGCGCAGGTCGGCGGGTTCGATGCCGTCAAAACTATCGTCGGCGCGAGGGCGGGCGTACCAATAGGAGGTTGCCGCCATGTTGACCCGGGTATCGGCCGAATGCCAGACCTCGATGTCGAATTTGAAGTCTTTTTTGAACGGAATGTTGTCGAGGATGTGAAAGCGGCTGACGCAGGTGTGGCCGTAGTTGCCGGGTCCGTCACAGCGGGGCTGGTTGTGGTAAGCATGGGTGAACGGCTGGTTGTTGCACCAGGCGTAGCCATAGTAATCCTCGCTGCCGGTGCCGAAATGACTCGGGAAGTCCTCGCCATCGACGTAGATCTTCTCGTCGCCCTCGCCCCACCAGTTCTTGACGGGATTGGTGACGTGGAGCATGTCGCCGACGAAGCGCCCTTTGCCGTCGACTTCAACGTAGGTCCAATCCTGGCGGGGATGGGTGGGGATGTCGTATTCGGCGCGCCATTTGGCGTGGAAATAGAGGC
>JAWODE010000700.1:0-3735 GCA_046483455.1 Candidatus Hydrogenedentota bacterium
CACGCCTTGCGGGCTGTTCGCCAGCACCATCCCTTCGACCGGACCGCCCCAGTAAAAATCCGCTACCGCGGGGCACCCGCCCCGGCTCAACCAGACCTGCCCCTCTTCCTGATGCAAGCCGGAGAAGACCGGGTGCGCATGCTCGAGCGGCACCATCGCGGCGGGTTCGCGCCAGTTTTCCAGCTGGTGGCGCTGCGGGCGTATTTGCCACTCGAGGCGGAGTTGGGCCACCATGGCCAATGCGCCGCCCGACAACAGTACCCCGCCGCCATTCTCCGCGAATGTCCGAATCGCGGCGAGGCTGGTCCCGCTATACAGCCCCGTGCGGTTAATGTTGTCGCCCTGGTGGTACCAGAGCACGTCGAAGCCGGTGAGTTCGCGTGACGCGCCCGTCGCGTCTCTGAAACCCGTCTCCCCGCCTGCATGCAGCAGGGTCGCGTTGCCAAGCGTTTGCGCCACTTCGCACGCCGCGCGGTTGTGCGGCCCCATTTGTTCCACTGACTTTTCCGCGGCGAGGAATGCGAGCCTGACAGGGGCGGCGGAAGTATTCGAGACGCACGAAGCGATGATGATTACGAAGAAAAGCGCCTTGAAAATGCGCATGCACAACCCTTCTGTAAAACAATGGCCGCTGATGCGGCCGGATGATTCGTGATTTTGACAAGGCATAGTATAGCGATAGGAGAGCCTGTATTCAGCTCCGGCGCCGGGGGCGGCGGTCCTACACCGCATTGAGAATGCGGGCGGAATGACCGGGTTACAAATTGTCCCCACCACCACATCCGTTTTTGCGGGGCGAATTAAGTGCGATTGCCCTGTCCCGCTCGCCCGCTGCGGGGTGGTCCTGACCGCCCGCTCCTACCACCAATAGGTCTCGATCGAGCCTTACGTCACCCCTGCGAAAGCAGGGGACTTTGGATTCTACTTTCGTTGCGCCTAAGCTGCGCTGTGTAGGTCGGTATGTCCGTGATTCGGATTTTGCGGAGGTGCTCAGCGGGAGGGTCGGCTCCTTTCCTGCATTCGTTGGCCGGTGTCTTTCTTAAGCTTAAGATGCAGGAAAGATGCCTGTGCTACGCCGACGATCGAATCTTTCACACCTCGTCGACGATAGGAATCCGGGGGAAATAGACTTTTGGAGTCCTGCAGCCGCAAACGCTGTTTAAGGGGGGAGGACACCCCGAACAAGGGCCGTGTGTCTCGGCTAAAACGCCTCGCCGCGCATGTGGGCGTCGGCGCATTCAGCGATGTAGTCCTTGTCGAGCTTGGGAAAGAGGACCTCCGGCTTTTGTAAGGGAGTGCCGGTGGGCAGACTCTCTTTGCCGGCGGTCCAGCCGTCCTCGCCGCCCTCGGGACCTCCCTCCGGTAGCTTGATGCCGAGGATTCCGGCCAGCCGTTTTGCGCCGTCGGGCACAAATGGCGCCATGGCCGGGCACAACGCGTGCACGACTTGGCAACAGACGTACAGCGTGGTCGCGGTGCGTTCGAGATCGGTTTTTCGCGTGACCCACGGCTGTTTGGTGTCGAAATAGACGTTGGCCTTGCGGCCGAGGTCGATGAACCGCTCGAGTCCCTGTCGGAACCGGAAATTTTCGAGGGCCTCGGCGACCCGGTCGAGTTGCGCGGGGATGGCGTCGAGCATAGCGCGGTCCTCGTCATCGAGTTCGCCCTGTTCGGGGACCTTGCCGTCGAAGTTCTTGACGGTCATTGTGAGGGACCGGTGGATAAAGTTGCCGACGACGTCGCAGAGTTCCCCGTTGTAGCGGTTCATGAACTCGTCCCAATCGAAGGCGGCATCCCGGCTTTCGGGCATAATGGCGCAAAGATAATAGCGGATGGCATCGGTCGGGAATTTCGAGGTCAACCACCGTACGCTGATCATGTTGCCCTTGGATTTTGAGCCCTTTTCGACCTTGCCTGTCTCGCGATTGAGCACGTTGAGATACTCATTGCCCACGACGTTGTCCGCGAGGATAAAATCGCCCTGGCCCATGAGGTAGGTCGGAAACATGACGGCGTGGAACGGCACGTTGTCCTTTCCAATAAAATGGATGAGGCGGCTGGCGGGGTCTTTCCACCATTTCTCCCAGCCGGTTTCTTCGCCACGCGCGCGATAGTATTGCCGGGTGTTGGTGACGTATCCGATGGCGTTATCGAACCAGACATAGAAGCGTTTGCCTTTGGCGTCGGGGTCATCGAGGGGAATCGGCACGCCCCAGTCGGTGTCGCGGGTGATGCAGCGCGAGCGCAAGTCCTCGACCCAACTGTAGGCGATGCCCTTGACATTCGCGCGCCATTCGGGATGGCTGTCGAGCCAGGTCTTTAAGGATTTTGTGAAATCCTGCAGACGCAGAAACCAGTGAACCGTCTTTTTGAGCACGGGCGTCGAGTTGTCCCCGGGGATGTTTGCTTTCGGGTTGATAAGATCGTGGGCGGAATACTGAGCGCCGCAATTCTCGCATTCGTCGCCCGTGGCCTCTTCATATCCGCACTTGGGACACGTGCCCTTGACGTAGCGGTCGGGGAGAAAACGGTTGGATTGTTCCGAATACCACAGTTCCATCTCTTGCTTCTCGATGTGCCCGCCGTTGTAGAGGTTCAGGAAAAACCTGTGGGTGGTTTCGGTATGAATGGGCCACGATGTACGTCCGTACATGTCGAACGAGATGCCCAGCTTCGCGAAGGACTCCGCATTGGCTGCGTGGTACCGATCAATCACCTCCTGAGGCGAAACGTCCTCCTTGAGCGCCGTCAAAGTGATGGGCACGCCATATTCATCCGACCCGCAGATGTAGAGCATCGGATGGCCGCGGAGCCGTTTGAACCGCGCGAAGATGTCCGCCGGCAAATACGCTCCCGCGATGTGGCCGAGATGAATGTGGCCGTTGGCATACGGCAATGCGCCCGTAATAATCGTCCGTTCGAACTTCGTTTTCGCCGACATAATTGGTCCTGTTCTTTGCTTCCGGCCATTCGCACTAAAGGCCGAATTGTACTGTATTTACGGCGGGCAATGCACATTTTGGGGCGGCCGCCGCGGAAGTCTGGAAGGAAGCGCGGGAGCCCAGTTTGGGGGGCTAAGTGTGGGAGCGGCGCTCCCCGGTCATATTGCGGGCTCGCGTCGTCGGCCCACTTTTCGTCGTCTACGGGTGAGACGCACAGTTCATTTTCCGCTGTCCCCTTCGTTTCTCTGCCTCGAAAATTCTTGTCCCTTCCGGTCTGACGCCCCGCGTTCCCCCCTTTGTGGGACCGGCGCCCTCGCCGGTCGGTATTACAAGGAGCGCGGACGTACCCGTCCGCGGTGGTCTTATGGACGGGCAGGAATGCCCGTCCTCCGTTGGCGGAGCCTCATTGGCACCATTTTCATGGTCTACGGTTGAGCCCAACGGCTCATATTTCGCTGGCCCGGCCGCTTTTCGCGTCTGCGCGACGGAAGCTTGGTTTTTTAACAGCTTCACAGGCATGAAAAGGCCCCGGCCGCGCGATGAAGCCGGGGCCCAGCACACGAACTAAATATCGGGTCAGTCTAAGAATATGGCACCCGCTACAACGGCAGCGTTCTCAGATACAGGCTGGTCACCAGGATAACGCATGAACTCTACATGGCCGTCCATGAACAAAACATTTGAACCGCCGGGTACATGGTTATAGTATTTTATGTTCGTGGCAAGGACGTCACACATGATGAACACTTCGCTTTGAGCGCGCGCCGACGATGCCGGGTTGTTGATGTCCGTG
>JAWODE010000702.1:0-9112 GCA_046483455.1 Candidatus Hydrogenedentota bacterium
CAGATGACTACGTTATTGCGACTGAGGAGACCCACTCCATTCGCGACATGTGTGAAGCCGCCTTTGGGTATCAGGGTCTAGACTGGCGAGACTACGTCGTGCAGGACCCCCGTTTTATGCGGCCAGCCGAGATGGGAGTGGATTCTTGCATTTCATCGTCTACGGATGAGCCCCATGGCGCATGTTTCGCTGTCTCGGCCGCTTTTCGCGCCTGCGGTGCACGCCCCGGGTTTCTCAACAACTACACCGACCCGCTTCTTCTAAATAAGGCTTGTCGAGAAATAGCGTTCCACGCGATCGGGCAACACGGTCGCGATGATAGCATCGGAACCCAAACGCTGTGCCACCTGGACCGTAGCCCAGACGTTCGCTCCGGAAGACACCCCCACCAAGAGACCGGCCTTCCGCGCCAGCGTGCGCGCCATCGCAATCGCATCGTCATCGCTCACCTCGACTACATTATCCACGAGCGACGTATCCAGTATTTTCGGCACGAATCCATCACCGATGCCTTGAATTTTATGCAGCCCCGGCTCATGCCCCAACAGCGCGGACACATTCTTCGGCTCGACGGCGATGATCTCGGTTTTGGGGTCGCGCTCTTTCAGGAAGGACCCGACACCCTGCAACGTCCCGCCCGAACCCAGCCCCGAGACAAAGGCATCGATGTGGTGGTCCAATTGGCTCCAGGTTTCCGGCCCCGTGGTGATGTAATGAATCTTGGCATTATCCGGGTTCTCGAACTGTTGCGGTACGTAAATAGCCGAGTCCTCGGCACGGCGGCGCTCGACTTCCTGCACCGCTCCTTCGATGCTCTGTTCACAGGGCGTTAAAACAAGTTCGGCGCCGAGGGCCGTGATGATCTTCTTCCGTTCTTCGCTCATGTTCTCAGGCATGACGATCGTCACCGGATAGCCCAAGCGGCGTCCCACCAAAGCGATGCCGATGCCCGTATTGCCCGAGGTGGGTTCCATGATGGTCATGCCCGGTTTGAGTTCGCCCCGTCGGATGGCCTCCTCGAGCATGAACCGGGCGACGCGGTCTTTGATGCTCCCCCCCGGGTTCAAATATTCGGCCTTCGCGAAAATGGCCGCCCCCGTCATTTCCCTGAGGCACACGATAGGCGTGTTGCCAATCTGGTCCAGAACGCTCTTGGAATACATGCGATGCTCCCGAAACAAGTCCCATATGAAAAGCGCACAGCTTAAGAACACGGGACTGGATTGTCAATCGGCCGGCGCTTCTTGACACGACCTTCCCGCGATGGTGCGGCTGCGCCTATTGACAGAGTTCGAAGACACCGGCGGCGCCCATGCCGCCCCCGATGCACATTGTCACAAGACCGTATTGCGCACCGCGCCGCTTCATCTCGTGAAGAATCTGGACTGTCAACTTCGCGCCTGTGCAGCCAAGGGGATGTCCCAGAGCAATGGCGCCCCCGTTTACATTCACTTTCTCCACATCAAAACCCATCTCGCGGATAACATAGAGGCACTGCGAAGCAAACGCCTCATTATTCTCGATGAGATCAACATCGTCGAGCGTGATACCCGTCTGCTCGATGGCCTTGGGAATAGCCTCAAGCTGGGCCGGACCAAGAAAACGGGGGTCCCCCGCCGCAACTCCATACCCGCGGAACCGCGCCAGGGGGGTCACGCCGAGTTCATCGACGGCTTTCTTGCTCATCAGGCACACGGCCGCTGCGCCATCGCTCGTCTGGCTCGAATTGCCCGCCGTGCAGACCCCGCGATCGGGCATCGCGAAGGCCGGCCTGAGTTTTGAGAGCGCCTCCAGGTTCGTGTCGCGCCGCGGTCCCTCATCGGTTTCGAAACGCACCGACCCATTGTGCGTCGGCACATCCAGCGGCACAATTTCTTCACTGAACAGTCCTTTGTCGACAGCATTCACCGCCCGTTGGTTGCTGCGCAGCGCCCATTCGTCCATTTGTTGCCGGGTAATGTTAAATTCGCGGGCGGTGTTATCGCCGCAATGTCCCATGCTGATGTAGACTTCAGGGTGCTCCTGAGTTAGCGCGGGGTTGGGGTCGTATTTCAAGCCGCCCATGGGAATGGCGCTCATGGACTCGACGCCCCCGGCCACTGCAATGTCGAGCAGGCCCGCTTCGATCTTGGCTGCTACGATAGCCTGCGACTCGAGCCCCGACGAGCAGAACCGGTTGATGGTACTCCCGGGAACACAATACGGAATACCCGCACGCGCCCCGGCGATGCGGCCGACATTCATGCCCTGGCTCCCTTCCGGGAACGCGCAGCCGAGCACGATATCCTGAAACCGTTCCGGCGGCACACCGGAACGGTTGACGGATTCCTTAACAACCGCCCCCGCCATCTCGTCCGGCCGGTAATTGGCCAATGTCCCTTTCTTTGCTTTACCGATAGCTGTCCGCACGGCCGACACCACATAAACATCCTGCATTGCCTTATCCTCCTCCCGCCCGGAGCGCCACTCGAGGGTGAGCGGGCATGCTGTTCGAAATCATTTCGGTCTTTCGCATTCCAAGCGCCTAATTCCGCAAGGGCTTACCCGTCTGCAGCATGTGCTGCATCCGCTCGCGCGTTTTTTCCGTACCGCACAAAGAGAGCATGGATTCCCGCTCGAGGTCGAGCACATCCTGCTCGGTCATTATCTGTCCTGGTAACCGGTCGCCCCCGGTGAGGGTTTTCGCCAAATACTCGGCAATGAGCGCATCGTGCTCGGAAGCCCAGCCTGCCAGTTGCATCTGGTACACCGCCGAACGAAACGCGGCCCGCATCGATTCGCCCAGTGCCACCAGCTTCGCGGGCTTCGGAGGCGTATACCCCGCGATAACCAGGCTTCGGCAGACGTCCTTCGCCCGCTTCACCTGGTGATGGTCGTTAATACAGACATATTCGTTCTCCGTGAGATATCCGAGCTTAAGCAACTCGGGGCCGCTCATGCTCACCTTGGCCATGCCGATGTTCTCGAATGCGCGCCGCACGTAAGGAAACGGCTCGCCTTGCACCACGGTGTCCGGCACATAAGCGAGAGCCCGGCGCAGCATTTCTTTCGTGCCGCCGCCGGCGGGGATGATTCCTACCCCCACCTCGACGAGGCCGCCGTACGTCTCGGCCGCCACTACGCACCGGGCCGCATGCTGGCTCATCTCGATACCGCCCCCAAAGGTGTAGTGATGCGGGGCCGATACCACCGGGCCCCGGCAGAAGCGCATCGCCATATTCGTATCCTGGAAAACGGAAATGACATTGCCGAGGCTGTCCCAGTCGCCCTGCATGGCATAGCCAAGCACCATAAAGAGGTTAGCGCCCGCGGAGAAATGCTCGCCCTGATTCGCCAGCACCATCCCCTCGAATTTTCCCTCGTTTACAAATTGCACGCCGGTATTCAGCATCTCGAGCAGGTCGCCGTCGATGGTGTTCATCTTGGTATGGAATTCCGCGCACAGTATCCCGTCTCCCAAGTCAATCAGGCTGCAGCTTTCCGTGTCTTTGACTACCGTGTTCGCGGCCTTCACGTCTTTCAGAAACAGGGCATTGGGATTGCGCACAATTTGCTTATAACTCTTGGACGCCAGATCAAAATGCAGCTTTTTCCCATTTTCATATTTGTAAAAAGATTCGCCGCCCGCGTCTAGGAGGGCTTTCGCAATCGCAGGGACACTCAGGCCGTCCGCCTCCATCCGGTCGCATACATACTTGACGCCCAGCGCATCCCAAGTCTCGAAAATGCCAATATTCCACGCAAAACCCCATTTCACCGCATTGTCGATGTTCACGATGTCGTCGGCAATCTCGGGAATGCGGTTGGCGGCGTATATGGCGGTATTGGCGAACAACTTCCACACGAATTGCGCGCCTGCATCCTCTCCGGTATGCATGATGCGGACCTTTTCCTCGAGGTCGTCCGTCTTCCGCGCCGCCCCGATGCAGTCGAATTTCGTTTTGCTCTGAGGCGTATACTCAAGGGTATCGATATCCAACGAGAGGATAACCCGCTTGCCTTTTTCATCGCGTTTGTCGGTCTTTTTGTAAAATCCCGCGCCGGTTTTTGCTCCCAGCCGGTTCTCGTCGATGAGCTTCCGCAACCACGGCTCCGGCTTAAACAACGCGCGCTGTTCATCGTCCGGACAACCGTCGTACACGTTGCCGATGACATGCACATACGTATCCAGTCCCACCAGGTCGCAGGTCCGAAACGTGGCCGACGAGGCATGCCCGATAATCGGGCCGGTCAGGCTGTCCACGTCTTCCACGCTGAGTCCGTGTTTTGGAAACTCGCGCATGATGTATTGGCTCGCAAAGGTCAAAATGCGGTTGGCCACGAAATTCGGCGTGTCTTTTGCGATGACGATGCCCTTGCCCAGCACGTCTTCCCCGAAGCGTTTCAGTTTCTCGACCACTTCGGGCCGGGTGTCCGGGCCGGGAATAACCTCGAGAAGTTTCAAATAGCGCGGGGGATTGAAGAAGTGCGTGCCCAGAAAGTGTTTACGCATATCTTCGTCCATGGCATCGGTCATCGAGCGAACGAGGATACCGCTGGTGTTCGTACTGATGATCGAGCCCGGTTTCCGGTGCCTCGCTGCCTCCCCGAGCACCTTTTTCTTGATCTTCAGGTCTTCCTTGACCACCTCGATGACCCAGTCGGCTTCGGCGATCCGTGGAAAATCATCCTCGAAATTGCCGACCTCGATGAGGTCCGCGTATTCCGGCAAATACAGCGGGGCCGGTTTCGCCTTCAACAACGCCGTTTTACTCGCCGCCGCAAGGCTATTGCGTTTCGAGGGCTCCTTCTTCTCCTCAGAAGACAGGCGGGGCGGGACAATATCGAGCATCAATGACGGAATACCGCAATTCGCCAGATGCGCGGCGATTGCCCCTCCCATGACACCCGAGCCCAACACGGCTACACGCTTGATCTCGTCCATAGAACCTTCTCCTTCCCCTGCGCGGACGTTCCCGCCCGTAGCATGGTCCAGAACCGTAATCGACCGACGCTCTTCCCACAGACAAACCACCGCGCACAGGGGGTGACATCCCTGCAAACTCCTGGCCTGCAACCTGCTGGAATTGCACCGCTTGAACCTCTCCACAGCCCCAAGTCCCGCTCATCCTACCTAAGATAACCAGACCGAATCAAGATGATTATGAACTGCGAAAAACATGCGCAAACCGATTTTTTGTCAATTTACATGCACCCTCCGCCCAAAAACATGGTACACTTTTGACGGGTGCGCAGCGGGGAGCTGTCGCGCCGAGGCGGAGGCGTCTCAACCGTACGTCTGTATGGGGAGTCCAGTAAGGGAAACTGGAACACTGCGTTAGCAACATGTCAGGAGGGAGATTTATGAGTCTCGCCAGAAAACTCTCTATAGTCCTTGCCATTGCTTTGATAATCGCACTCGGAACGGGCTGCTGTACGTTCGACCCGAAAACAACGGCCGACGGCGTCAAAGTGAAAACCCATGAATTCAACAGTATTGAATTTGTGTGGATTCCTCCCGGAACCTTCCAGATGGGCAGCCCGGAAGACGAACCCGGCCGCGACATCGACGAAAGCCCCGTCCACACCGTCACATTCGAAAAAGGATTCTGGATCACCCGTCGTGAGATCAGCCAGGAAGAATACGCCCTGGTGATGAAAGACAATCCATCGCCCGAGAAAGCAGAGGAAATGCCGGTGACCAACGTCAGCTGGCTCGATGCCATGGCCTTCTGCGAAAAACTATCGGCGGAAAGCGGCGCAAATTACTGTCTGCCCACCGAGGCGCAATGGGAATATGCCGCGCGCGCCGGTACCTCCTCGACCTACCATTTCGGCGAGGATCCCGTCTTGCTCGAAGTCTACGATTGGTACGCGGTCAACACCCCCGGCAAAGACGTTCAGTATCCCGCCCAGAAAGCCCCGAACCGCTGGGGCCTTTACGATGTGCACGGAAATCTCAGCGAATGGTGTTACGACATCTATGCCGAAGATTATTACGCACGGAGCTGCGCAACCGGCCCGACAGGCCCGGAAGAAGGCGCCGCGCGCGTCGTACGCGGCGGCTCGATAAAAGCAGATGCAGCGGAATGCCGCGTCGCGAACCGTGCCCATGCGGCTCCTGAAGCCAAAAGCCCCACCACCGGATTCCGTGTTGTGCGGGAGACGCTTCCTACGCGCGTGAAATACTATCCACCCGTAAAAGAAAACAAATAAACGGGGCTGGAATGCACTACACAGACGCGCCCTCGGCGAATGTTCCGCGGAGGGCGCGCGTCTAGTCAGAAAAACATACACTTTGAATGAAATACGAATCTGTTGTGAAACCCTTTCTGTCTCCTCCCTTTCATCCTCTTCGGAATGATACGGCGGCCACTTCAAGGACCAATATCTATTCATGCAATTCGCTGTCTTGAACTTCAGACGCACTCTGCGTACCATACGGCCTTGTGTTCCGTGGGGGAGGGGAAGAATGCTGTTCTCTTGATTCTTCAATATGGCTAAACCAGGTACGCTATTCTTAAAAAACAGCCCAGGAGACCCGCTCGGTGAAGGATGAACGTCGCGTAGTGGTAACCGGATTGGGCGCGATCACGCCCATCGGAATCGGTCTCGATCAGACGTGGGAAGGGCTCTTGGCCGGGAAAAACGGCATTGCCCGCATCACCCATTTCGACCCCTTACACCACCGGTCGCAGATGGCCGGCGAGGTACTGGACTTTCATCCCGTACACTGGATGGATACCAAATCGGCGCGGCGCATGGACCGCGTCATGCAGTTCGGGCTGGCGGCCTCGAAAATGGCCGTCGCCGATGCGGCTTTGGACCATGATTCCTACGACAAAAACCGCGCGGGCGTTATTATCGGGTCGGGCATCGGGGGTTCCTTTACCATCGAGGACGGATGCAAAATCTATGCTCAAAAGGGGCCGCGTGGAACCAACCCGTTCTTTGTCTCGAAGGTTCTGGTGAATATGACTGCCTGCGTGGTCTCGATCGAACACGGTTTCAAAGGTCCCTTGACCGCGTTGTCGGTGGCGTGTTCGACGGGCTCGAATGCCGTGGGCGACGCGTTTCGCATCATTCAACGCGGCGACGCGGACATCATGCTGGCGGGGGCATCTGAGGCGTGTATTACGCCCGTGGCCTATGCGGGCTTCTGCGCTACGCGGTCCATGTCTACCCGCAATGACGACCCTGAACACGCCAGCCGGCCTTTCGAGAAGAATCGCGATGGTTTCGTGATGGGCGAGGGCGCAGGGCTGGCCGTGCTCGAGGAAAAAGACCATGCCGAGCGCCGGGGGGCACGCATCTATGCGGAACTGGTGGGGTACGGCAACACCGCGGATGCATACCACTTCACCGCGCCGGAACCCGAAGGCGACGGTATGATCCGTGTTATGCAGGCCGCCCTGAACGATGCACGGCTTCAGCCGGAAAACATCGGTTACATCAACGCCCACGGCACGTCAACCGTATTGAATGACCGCACAGAGGTGCTGGCCATTCAGCGCGTGTTCGGAGAACACGCCAAGAACTTGAAAATGAGCGCCACAAAGTCCATGATCGGTCACCTTATGGCGGCGGCCGGTGCGGTCGAGTTCGTCGCCACCATCATGAGCGTGTATACAGGTAAGATTCATCCCACGATCAACTACGACGAACCCGACCCGGAATGCCCCCTGGATGTCGTTCCCAATACGGCGCGGGAAGCGGAGTTCCACGCCGCCATGAGCAATTCTTTCGGTTTCGGCGGCGGTAACGCGTGCCTGATCGTGAAACGCCGCGGAGACTAGAGTGGAAATCCCAAAACTTCGGATAGGAACCCTTACAGCAGACGTCCCGATTATTCAAGGGGGCATGGGCGTGAAAGTGTCTTTGTCCTCCCTCGCCTCGGCCGTCGCCAACGCAGGCGGCATCGGAACGATCGCCAGCGTGGGCATTGGCGACATCCGTACGACCCGCCACAACTACGAGACCGTCAGCAACGAAGCCATGGCCGAAGAGATTCGGAAAGCCAGGAAAAACGCCAGCGGCCCTATCGCCGTCAATGTAATGAGCGTGTTAAGCAACGCAGAGGCCCTCATCCGCACGTGCGTCGACGAGGGCGTGAAGATGATTGTCGTCGGCGCAGGCCTGCCCCTGAAACTGCCCGCCATGGTCGAAGACACCACTGTGAATCTTGTGCCAATCGTCAGTTCCGCCCGTGCCGCAAAGCTCATTTTGCGCACCTGGCAGAAGCGCTACGCCCGCACAGCCCAGGCCGTTATTGTTGAAGGCCCCCTCGCGGGCGGGCACCTTGGATTTTCGGAAGCAGAACTTGCCCACCCCGGCGATTTCGCGCTCGAACGGCTCGTGCCCGAAGTCATCGAAGCCCTCAAGCCTTTCGAAGACGCGTTTGGCGTGAACATCCCTGTCATCGCCGCGGGAGGCATTTATACCGGGCACGATATCGCCCGAATGCTCTCGCTCGGGGCCGCGGGTGTGCAAATGGCCACGCGCTTTGTGTGCACCACCGAGTGCGCCGTCTCGGATGCTTTCAAACAGGCCTACCTGGATGCCTCCGAAGACGACATTGTCATCATCAAGAGTCCAGTCGGCATCCCGGGGCGCGCCATAAAAAACCGGTTTCTCGAACGCCTCGACGCAGGCGAGCCCATCCCCATCGACTGCCCCTATAAGTGCCTGAGCACGTGCAAAATCTACGATTCGCGGTATTGCATCGCCCACGCACTTCTCAACGCCTACGACGGGGATATGAACGGCGGCCTGGTGTTTGCGGGCCAGAATGTCCACCGCATCCGGGAGATTGTGTCGGTCAAAGAGTTGATGGCCGGTCTCCTGGACGAATTACGGGCCGCCTGATCACGCGTCCCTCACCAATCGCCGTTTCCGCGGCCGGCTTCTTGCGGCCGCGAGGACACCCCGTTCAGCCCCGCGCCACGATCTCACCCATCGGGAACATCAAGCAGGGACCGCGTCCCTGCCTCCCGCTTGAATTCGGCAACAAGGATTCCGCCGCTACTTTCGCGGTTGTATCCGGGCTGTTTGGGGTGTCTACCTTGCGATTTCAGGACCCATTTCTCCTGTCCTTGGTGAAAAGGGCAGCGCTCTTCGTATGCTTCCGTACTCC
>JAWODE010000007.1:0-13074 GCA_046483455.1 Candidatus Hydrogenedentota bacterium
GCGCACATTTTTTGATGTGCCTTTTTCTCCTTGACATATAGAGTATAATTAGCTACAAAAGTAAATAGGCTGCTGCCAAAAGCACTGGGGTACGCCTTATCGGCGCATATAAACGCATTTACTCAGGAGGGTGCCCTCATGAGTGTGCGGATTAATCTACGCTCTTTCCTCCTTACCTCTTGTGTCCTGATTCTCGCGCTTGCGCTCGCCGGTTGTCCACGGCCCAATAACGATGACGGCGGCCCGCCGGACGATAGCCCGGCGGCCCATCTCTCGGTGAGCGCGAATAGTGTCAGTTTGAGTCAGGATTCGCCGAGCGCAACGGTGACGGTGAGCAATACGGGCGAGGGGACCTTAAGCTGGACCGCTTCGTCGAACGACCCCGCGGTAACGGTCACACCAGACACCTTTACAGGCAACAGCAAAGAGGTGACCATCGCCACCAGCGATTTCAGCGAGGACGCCACGGCTCAGGTTACGTTCACGAATGCCGCCGACGCCGCCGATGCCGAAGTCGTTGAGGTTACTATCATTGCACGACCTGCCCTGAACGTTGATCTCACCATTTCTCCAGGCACGGCACCCACAAACTACGACGTGCTGTGCGATGCCGTTACGGGCCACCCCGATCCCGGTGCACTTACGTATACGTGGGATTTTGGCGACGGCGTTGTGTTTACAGGGGCGGATCGCGTCGTACATCGCTACGGCCAGCCAGCGGTGTATACGGTCCGGGTGACGGTGTCCGACGACTACGGCAGCGTGAGTGATACAGCGGAAGTCACCATCGATGCCGCCATGCCCGCAACATCCGAGACCCTCGCCAGCACCGGCGGGTCGGTCCAACTCGGGCGTTGCACGGTCACTCTCGCTACCGGTCAGATCCCACAACCGGTGCCGTTCGACTTGACCGAAATGCCCACTCTTGTTCTGCCTTCTTCAGAACAATCCGACCTTCAGCCCATAGGACCCGCGTACCGACTCGAAACCGCGCTGATGACGGCGGATCCCTTTACCGTTAGGCTGACGTATGAGGACAGCGAGATTCCGGCGGGCTATTCGGCGGAAAACCTGGGCATCATGCTGCGGCTCATCGCCATGCCGCAAATGGACGTGGACAGCGCCCCCGCCGATACGGCGTCCCCGATTGTTCACCATGTGCCGGTGCCGGCCACCGTCGATACAACAGGCCACACCGTCACCTTCGACAGTTACCAGGGCGGCGTGTTTCAACTCGTCGCGATGAGCGGGCCCTTGGACGTCGAACCCGTAACGGTTCCGGGTACGAAATCGGACGTTTCTGCCACTTTCATTATCCAGTTCAATAAAACCCCGAACCTCGGAAAATCTGTTTATAGTACCGCTCTCAAGGAGTCGATGGGGCTATCTTTGGCCAAGTATGGCGGCGAGTGGAGTCTTCCCATCGTCGAAGGGACAGTAAAGGTGATCGTCGGCAGCACACCCGGGTGTGCCGGGTTTGTGTATCTCTCGGATCCGCATACAATTTACATGAGTAGCACGTTGGGTTCCGAGAATGCCGTAAAAACGGTGTTCGCGCACGAGTATTTCCACACCATTCAACACTATAACAGCAACGACGCCTGCGCAAACACGCATTACAAGACGGATGCCTGGTTTTTCGAGGGTACGGCCTCGTGGGCACAGGACGAGGTGTACGACGAATTTACGAACCACTACCAGGCGCCAGACCACACCCGCTTTTTCATCCCCATGAACATCGACAAATACAACAAACGCACAGAATACCAGACCATTGTCTTCTGGAAGTGGGCTGAAGCGGTGAACCCAGGTGTCATAGGCGCCATGATCGCTGACCATCTGCCGGCAACCCATTCCGCGGTAAGTGGGGGCAACCGCATCAAAAACAACACGGCGATTGCGTGGCAGGATTCCATGCTCAATGTGTGGCCCGGCGTTGATTTCAACCAGTTCTGCATCGACGCCCTCTATCTCAAGAATTTCGATAAGAACGAAACCGGCGAAGGAGACCTCTGGACCACCCTGGGAAACTATCCGTGCATTCTTCCGCATTATTTCGTTCAAAATCGAATGAACACACTAGCGCCCGGAGGAGAAGGGGACGGTGAGAACAACAAGAAAACGCTGCAATTCAATGTGAAGCAGCACCTGACGGTGGACGCCTGTTACGTCCTGGCCTCCGACGACGGTCCCTTTGGCCGCCTGCACGTCGAGTTCCCGGCCACGGGCCAACCCCTCGACGCGGTCGTCATATCTAATGGAGATCTCCCCAGTGGCGTTGGCCCCTTTGCTATCGTGAAACTGAAAGACTTGTCGACAGAGGACAAAAAGGCTGTCGTGCCCTTCTTCCAAAGCAACGAGGTCATCATCATGGTGACCGATAGCCGCTGGCAGCAGGATCCCGCGGATACACCGCTGCAAATTGCCGCCGAGGTCTGGGTGGACGAGCCCTGCGGCGACCTGCCGGGCGCCGTGCATGATGTCACCGATGAGGCCGGGCTCGTAAACGCCCTGAAGACCGTTCCCGCCGGAGACACCATCCGGCTGGCGGCGGGAACCTACAACATGCACAGCGTCATTGAGTGGCCGCGCATGTGGGACACTCCAGCCAATGTCGGTATCGACGGCCAGACGCTGGCGGGCGCCGGGCCCGAGAGTACCGTTATTAGCTGCCGTTATTGCAACGTGTCCTTGTTCGCCAGGGGTCATGTGCAGCTCCGTAATCTGACACTGAAGCTGACTCCCGGAAGTTACGGTATTGGCATTCTCGCGGGCGATATCCACAGTCTAGTGATGTGCAATGTGGAGGTGGAGGTTTTTGGAAACGCGGACTTTCTGTCCTTCGAGGAATGGTATCCGCCCAAAGCCACCCAGCTTTATCTCTACGATTGCGACATTGCCGGCGCTGGTTTCAACCTGACCTACGGCATCAGCAATTTGACCGTAGACACGTACTCGTATTGCGATGTGAGGATCAAAAACACCGCCATGACGGGCTGGGGTATCGCGTTCGAATATGCGAACGGCGGCGGGTTGGGCTTGGTTACAGCAGATGTCGACTGCGCGGGATTCGCCAACAACGGCGTCAACGTTAACGCGGGTTCCTGTTATCCCGTCAGCACCTATATCGATTGCGACTACACCGAGCAGTGCCCATCCACACGGTCATTGCCGGCGAGGAAGTCCGGAGGCTGCTTTTGCGGGAAGTGATATCGCCTCCCTATCCCCAACGTACTGCGTTGGTCGGCGCGAACCCATGTGTTTGGGTTTCTTCTTCTTTTCGGGTGCGGTTTTTTGAAGTGGGTATATCTACCCGCGGGTCACATCCTGAGACAAAAGGACGAGCCGCCACGGGAGGGGCGGCGGCTCCTATCGCCTCCGGGGTCTGCTTGGGGCTGCTGTGGGTACGCCCTGGAGGCCGGCGATCTGTGTTCGGTAAGCGGTTGTTACATCAACGGAGCGATGGCACGGCACACCGGGAACTCACCGGGGTACCGGACGAATTGTACATGGCCGTCCATGTAGAGCACGTTGCCGCCGCCGGGAATGTGGTTGAACTGACTCGCATTAGTAGCGACAAGGTCCCACATTACCGCGAGCTCGCTCTGGGCCGTGGTTGAAGAAGCCGGATTGTTGATGTCCGTGATGAAGAAGCGCTCGATGCTTTCGCGAAGAAGGTAGATCGTGCGGTCGGCGCCGCCCGCCATACTCGGAGCATTGACCTCACCATCCTGGGCACCATGGAACTGATGGACTAAGACGGGCAAAAGGTCTTCGCACCATCGTGTGCGCTAGCGCGTCCCTCCTCCGCCCCCGGGCGGGCCGCCACGCCCACGCATGCCGTACCCACGCCCTCCGAAAAAGGTGAACGGGCCACCAAAAAACGGGTCGTCCTGCGCTTCTTTATAGGCCTGAATAATGTCGTCCTGCTCGGATCGGCTGGTAATGCCCTGACGTTCAAGGGAGTCGCGCATCACCTCGTCCTGCTGTTCCTCGACCATTGAACGCAGCACTTCGGCGTTTTCACGCATGGTATCGAAAACGGCCCGGCGTTCTTCTTCCGTCTGCGCCTCCCGAATGAGCCGTCGCTGGTCCATCAGGCTCTGCATATATTCGCCGATCGAGGCAATGCGCTGTTTCTCGGCCGGGTCGTTGCTGGACTCGATCTCAGTCATCAGAAAATCGTCCATGCGCTGGCGAAATTCGTCCATGTATGCGCGCCTGCGCTCCTCGCGCGGAGCATCATCGTCCTCATCCTCGCCGCGCCGCCGGCCCCCTTCGAACCGGTCCCCGAACCGGCCGCGGCGCTCTTCCGGACCGCTTTCTTCGACCTCTCCCAATGCTTCAGCCAGTTGTGCAAAGAAATCAACCGCATCCGGACCGGAAGACGCAGCTTCCGTCTTTGCCGGTTCAGGTTCGGCCGCCGCGGCAGCACGCGCCGCATCGAGTTCATCGCGCAACCGGCCAAGTTCCGCCTCGCGCTTCTCAAGTTCGTCCTCAGCCGTTTTCGCACGGACCTCCATCTCAGCGATATCTGCTTGCGCCGCGTCTAACTGGCTCTTGATGGCATCGGCCTTGTTCATGCTGAACCCAATGCCGATGCCCAGACCAACTACCAGCGCAATCACACCCACTATGGTTGCTTTCATCGCACTCCTCCTCGAGCACCCGGAGTTAAATATGGCCCTCTATACTTACACGCCAAGTCCAGAGGGTCAACTTCGTCTGTAGACGCCAAAGGTTTTAGAATCATAGACTTTTGGGGCGACTGGGCGCCAATTCCCCAGGCAAAACACTGGACCTGAAGCATCTTTACTGGTAAAATACTGTGCGTAAGGGGGTCATGTAATGGGGATGCACGCGGGCTGAAGGATCGTTTCTCGCGCGAGGGGCTGCCGGGAAACGGGAGAAAAATCATGAATACGTGTGCGTATTGCGAAGCGCCGATCGAGACGCGGCGAGGGATGGCCGCAAACGGCGAAGCGTATTTGTATGCCTGCCCGGCATGTCTCAATGTGTCTCTACTGCGAAGGCGGTCTAACGGACTGTGGGCGGACCGCCTCGAGGCAGCACCCGACATTCGCGAGACTCTTCCTATGGGCTCAATTCCCGCGGAAATCCTGGCCCGGTTGCGCAAGGCAGCGGATGACCTTCCCCTGTTGCCGGAGGTGTGCCAGCGCGTCGTTTCACTGGCTCATGACCCCTTAGCGACCATGGGGGATATGGCCGACGCCATCAACCAGGACCCGGTTATCGCAACCAAATTATTGAAACTGGCCAACAGCGTTGCGTTCGGCGGCATCCATGAGGTGAAAAATCTTGACCAGGCCTGTGCACGGCTGGGCATTAAGGAAATTGTGCACACCGTTCAGGCCGTTGCCTATAGCGGGCTTTACCGGGCTGCCAAACCGGCACAACGCGAAACGTTGCAGGCCTTGTGGCGGCACACCATCGCAACCGCGCAAGCGGCCCACGAAATCGCTCGAAAGATGTGTCCGGAAGACGCCGACGAACTGTTTCTCGCAGGCCTGCTGCATGACTTGGGCGCCGTGATATTGACCAACATCATCGCGCAAAGCCCGGTCACGCTTTCCAGCCGCCTGCGTGAGGAACCCGAACTCGCCCATAATTTCGAAGTAAAGTATCATGCATTGGCGGGCATTCACGTCGTTTCCGAGCGAAGCTTGCCGAATACCTTCGCATTTACTACCTATTTCCACCCCAATCCCGAGGACATGCCGATACCGCAATCCCGAACGCAAGTGCTAATCGTACGGCTGGCCGAGCGCATCGCGGAAGCGTGCGGCTATGAATTCGATGGGGGAGACGAGGTCCTTAGCGTCGAGGACCCGGAGATTTCGGAACTCGGACTCTCATCGGAAGACCTGGAAGCTCTAGAAACGGACGTAAAAGAAAAAGTCGAATCCTTACTCGAGGTGATGGCCGTATAGCCCCTTTTCCGGGGAAAGCTATCCACTCATTCGAGAAAGCGGGCCGTTACATCCCCGATAGTATCGTTGCCGAGATGCACCTCGGGCACCTTGCCGGGTTCTTGCACCCACACGCGAAGCATCCCCTCACCCTCGGGAAGCGCCACTACAGCGGCGTGTTCGCCCTCGGCAAGCACGGTAACGGTCTCGTTCCCTTGAATGGCCACGTGCAGGGTCCCCCGAGCGGTAGATTCGCCACGCTCGATCGTAAGCTCGTACAACCCGCCACGCTCAACATGAACAGGCCATCCGCGCGGTTTGCCATCCCAAAAAGACTGGTCCTGGTTGCGGCAGAGGCGAACGGGGTTTTCGTACGGCGAACCCAGGTGAATGCGCCCCGGCGCAAACCCGCGCGTTCCCTGCACGTCGTGATACCACGCATCGTAAGCCTTCTTGAGCGCGGCCACGACCTCGGGATAGGTCGCGGCGCGATTGGTCTGCTCGCCAGGGTCGTTCTCGAGATCATAGAGTTCAAAAATATGCGGCTTCCCGGGTGCGAGCTTTTCCTGCCCGAACGTCCCGGGATTGCAGACCAGCTTATAACGGTTCGTTACAACCGCGGCGTTATGGTAGCGCTCGGGAAACAGGCCGCGGTGACATTGGAAAAAGAGATGACGTTCGGGCGGTTCTTTCACTGCGCCAAGCAGCAGCGGCAGCAGGCTGATGCCATCTAGGGCCGCTTTGTCGAGCGGCGCTGTCTTGCACGCTTCCAAGATGGTGGGGGTCAAATCAATATGGGCCGTCATCGCATCCAGGCGGCGCTTGCCTTCGAGGACCGTCGGCCACTGCACGAAACACGGAACGCGAATGCCGCCTTCATATACCCCCGTCTTTCGTCCACGCAGGCCTGCCGTGTACCGCTCCTGCTGAGGACCATTATCGCCTAAGAAGATGACCAGCGTATTCTCACGGAGCCCCTGCTGGTCGAGCCAGTCGAGCAATCGCCCCACATTGTCGTCGATGTTCGAGATCATGCCGTAGACCCGCGCCGTGGTCTCATCAATCCCTTTGGCCGTGTAAGGCTCGATGTATTCCGGACCGATCTCCAGCGGCGTATGGGGCGCGTTGGTGGGCAGATATGCAAAGAAGGGCCGGTTCCGGTTCGCGGCGATGAACTCGCGCGCGGCTTCAAAAAAAACATCGGTGCAATAGCCTTGCGCCTGGACAGCCTCGCCGTTGCGCCAGAGTTTGGGATTCAGATAGCTGTTGGGTTTATCAGGCACCTGCCCGATACCCCCGGATTTGTGCCACAGGCACGTATCGAACCCCTGATCCTGAGGCCGCATCGGGTAATTGTCCCCCAAATGCCATTTCCCAAAAAGCCCGGTAGCGTATCCTTTCGCGCGCAGCATTTCGGCCAGGGTTGTTTCGTCCGCGTGCATTTTCGCGCCGCCGCGCCAGGTGTGAATGACGCCCGTGCGGTAGTAATAGCGGCCCGTCATCAAACTGGCCCGCGTCGGAGCACATACAGGGCTGCAATAGAAGCGGGTGAGATCGATGCCGTCGCGCGCGAAACGATCAAGATGGGGCGTCTGGATCTGGTCGTTGCCGTGGACACCCACATCGCCGTAGCCTTGGTCATCGGTGAGAATTACGACCACATTGGGGCGCTCCCACGGCGTATCCGCCGGTGCTTCAGGAACAGAGACCTCGCCGGGTTGATGACGGCAAGCCGCAGCCAGAACGCCCGCGCCGAGACCAAGATTTCTCAGAAATGTCCTGCGGGTCGGTCGGGACATATCGCTCCCCCTCTGCCTTACAACCGGCGAGGGCGCCGGTTCTACACCTCTGTTCTCACAACCGTCAGCTCACCATTTTCCTGAGGCTCCCCCCTGCCGTGGTGTTATGACCGGCGGGGCACCGGTCCCACACCATTTCCCGCCATTCCTGCGAGCGGAGGTCTCATCTCGCGTACCGGCTTCAGCCATTGCGACCCTCGGTTTCCGCCACTTGGGCACGGCGTTCGATGAGTTCCCGCCACGTGGTCAGAATAAGGCCCTCCTCCTCGATCGTCTTCTTGACGTCTTCGTCGAGCATAACTCTCAAGTCGGCCTCGCGGGTATCGCCTGAATCCGAAATGTACTCGAAATTCTCGCTCGGCAGAGTGGGATGAACGATGATCTGCGTCACCCCCGGCTGGACGCGGCGCAATAGGTCGATCATGTTTTTCTTCTTTTCTTCAAAGCTTTTCCACCCGTAGGTGTCCGCAAACAAGTCATCAAGCATCGGCAAGCCTGAATCCCATACTGACCGCGCTATCTCGCGAATCGCGGGAAAAAAATCGGCCATATCGGGGTTCTCTTCCTGCGCCAAGGTGGCGTGACCGCCCGGGATCATGAGGGGAATCTGCATCTCCTTACCCACCTTTACGTACGCCGTGAAATACTCCATCGTGGCATACACCGTACCCATGTGGGTGTCAAGATGCGTGATGGGCAGCCCCATCGTCTTGGCGCGATCGACTTGTGCACGGATTTCCGCCTCGACTTCCTTAGCTGTCGCGTGTTCAACCACCAGGGGCACGTTATCCCACAGGCAGCCCTGTTCATCGGCCAGGCCGGGGACAATATATTTCCCCGCAAGGGGCTCCCAACGGTAATTCTCCCATTCGGAGGTGAGGGTCAGATGGAGTCCATTGTCGATCTCGGGATGTTCAGCGCAGTACTTGGCCCATTCCGGCACCCAGGGGCAGGGCATCATGGTGCTCATTGAGGTAAGAACCCCCTCCTCGAGAGCTTTTATAATGCCCATGTTCGAGTCATGCGACATGCCGGCGTCATCGGCATGAAGAATGACGACCTTGTCGCCCTTGTCCCATCCCAGCATTTCAGCATACGTAGGTTCGGTGTCTTCGGCAGCCCACAGGGTGGCACTGAGCAGGCAGCACGCCAGCACGGTAAGCGTAATCGTTGATCTCATGACTTTTGCTCCTTCGTTCAAAGTTTCGCACAGGCGCTCATTACACGCCTTCTGCTATAACCTGATTCCTTTATCCGGACCGCTTTTGCGCGCCTGCAACCACAAACGCTTCAAGTACGGCGGCCTTCATCTTCGGCCCGGCCTTTTCGCCCGCCGCGGCATCCAGCACGGCGATATCGATGGCGCCGGGCAGCCGCTCGTAATAACAAACCCAAAACGGGTAATAAAACAGGTCTACCGAGGTGGTGCCTTGCGGTATCGGCCGATCTCGATGGCCGCGACGCCGCATAATCGCCCGTATCAATTCCTGCCGCCCGACAAATTCCGCCTCCTCCGCGGTCATTCGCGGCGGAAAAGTCTCCTCGCCGGGCTGGGCCTCCTCCAAAGGCCGTTCAAGGTCCACAATGGTAAAGGACCCGGCGTAAGCGTCGACCGCTAAGTGCAGAGCAGCACTGCCTTTCCGTGATGTGGCCTCCAACTCTATGAGATAGTGAGGCATCCAAATCAACTCGAGCCGGGGCATCCTGCTCCCGCGTGACGACCTACGGCGCCATATCAAACCCAGAAGCCGGCCTATCCGCCCAATACGGCGCTTACGAAAGTGTTCCCGCGCCTGCGCTTCCGTCACCCTGACAGGCACGATCTTCATAAATCACTGAGCTTTGCGCTTCAGTCTGAAATAACCGCGCAATCCTACAAAGCCAATGGCTATTCCCACGCCCATGAGCACAAGTCCCGCGATGATGTTTACCACCATCGCGTGCGGGCGGTCCGCCCAAAATGTTCCCACCAATACGGGGATCGAAATAAACGTCACAAATCCCCCGAGCACCATCTGAGTCTCGGCATCGCGTTGGTCGTACTTGCCGTGCGCGGTTTCTTGCGCAGGAGGATGTTCTTCGCTCACGGTTCGTCTCCTTTAAGCAATTTGCTGCTAGAAGTAAAAATACACCACCACATGCGGCACCATGCACACGATCGTCCATATCCGGAG
Organism: Candidatus Hydrogenedentota bacterium; assembly: GCA_046483455.1. GTDB lineage: Bacteria > Hydrogenedentota > Hydrogenedentia > Hydrogenedentales > SLHB01 > UBA2224. The sequence goes on from JAWODE010000007.1 coordinate 9,904, forward strand.
ATCGTACCAGAAATGCTTCCCGGGGGCTTCCAGATTGACATATTCTTCTTTCAGCCCCGTATATACCCACACCATGGTGCCAAGGAAAAAGACCAGCGCAACGATGCGGGCCGTAGGCATATAGAACCCCCCAAGAAACTCGTCTATGGGATGGAAAAACCCTCGAAGCGGGGGCCCGAATATTCTGTCGATGCCTTCTGAAATCGCCCCCAGAACGCGTGCCAGCCACATACCCATAACGCAACGTCCTCTTTGCGCAATTTACCCTGCGCCGTTACTCCGAAGCGCGGTCATGCAGGACATGCTGCATTTCCGCATCCTTCATCACTTGTCCCCATACCAGCCCGCGAATCTTCTCTTCCGGTTCACGCGGCGTCAAGAGACTTACAATAATCGTAACCACCAACGAAAAAACAAACGACCACCAAGCCACGAATAGGAAAGGGTCCTCCGAGGGGAACAGATTGTCGACATTGCTCAGCACCGTGGTAAAAAGCACGCCGAGCACAAGCCCCGCCAATCCACCCCATTGCGTGGTGCGCCGCCAGATGATCCCGAGCAACAAAATGGCGAGCGTCGGCCCTTGAAACATGGACAACGCCGATTGGATGAAAACATAAAGTCCCTCGCGCTTCCCGATCCACTCGGCCAACAAGCCCGCCAATACAATAAATCCGATTGTGAACACACGGCCGACGATGAGCCCATGCCGCTCACTAAGATTTTTGCCGGCGATAAGCCGGTACAGACGGCCGTACAAGTCGTTGGTCCAAATCGTGGTCGAACTGTTGAGCGTCGAGTCGACGCTGGACATCAGGGCCGCGAAGAGGGCCACAAACATGAGGCCCCGAAGTCCCGGCGGCAATAAGGTCGCGATCATGTGCGGCACGGCGCGCTCGGCGGCCGGCAAGTCGGGGGCCAGCGCCAAAGCGGATAGTCCCGGAATAGCCACCATGAGGGGAATGAAGGATTTCAGGAATCCGCCGAACAGCATGCCCCCTTTGGCATCCCACTCCGAGCGCGCGCCAAGAGTCCGTTGCACGACGGCCTGGTTGCCGCTCATGTAGGCAATCGCCAGGACGATTCCCAATCCAAAAACGATCCCCGTCCATGGATAGGGTTTATCGGTGTTGTGCGGAAGCAGAATCGTGAAATGATCCTCATAGGTCAGCAATTCATTGACTTCGACATTCTCCGCACCGCCCGCGAGTTCCGCGAGCGACGCAGCAAGGGCCACTTTGGCCAGCGGCCGTACTTGATGCGGCGGCAATTCATGCTCGTTCTCAATGCCCAACGAGACGAAACGCAACAGAAATTTGTTGGAATCGGTTTCGTGAGGGAGACTTGCCGATTTGATGTATTCGACCTCGAACCCTTCTTGCTCTACGGCCGACTGCACGTCCTCGAAAGGAATCTCCTCTTCGGCTTGAATGCTCACGATGGCACGAGGATTTAATTCCGCCACCTTGTCCTGAAGCGCCAACGGCCCGCCAACTTCCCACATGCTCAGGAACAACAATGCAAGGCCCCCCACGAACATGATGATAAGCTGGACCACGTCGACCATGACCACGGCGGAGAGGCCGCCCGAAAACGTGTAAACACCGGTGATGAATACCATGAGCCACACCACCATGTTGGGGTCCCATCCCAAAATCGTGTTGCTGAGCTGGTCACCGGTTACCCATAACATCAGAGAAAGCATCACAAACAGAAAGATGCCCCAGATGCCGCCGTGGATCATGCGCACCGCCGTGTTGTAACGCCGCCCCAGGAATTCCGGAATCGTGTACACGCCCGCCCGCCAAAAATACGGCACAAACACAAAGGCCGCGAATACCATCGCCGGCATCGACCCCATCCAATCGAAATTGGCGACCGAGATACCGTCGCTGTAAGCGCCTCCGGCCACCGCAACAAAATCCATCGCCCCGATATCGCTGACGACAATGGACATGCCGATCGCCCAAAAGGGTAATGCTTTACCGGCGATAAAGAAGTCGCCGGCGTTCTTCACGTATTTGCCGAAAAAGGTACCGAGCAAGAAGACACCGACCATGTACATGATGACAATCGTAATGTCGATTCCTGCCAGCCGTTCGCCGACTTGTTGCATTGTGTCCGACATATCCGCCCCCTGATTCCAACCTATACCGAGTGCACATGTTCCCGCGCCTGCAGAAACGCGAAACGCAGTATGGCAAATGAATGCAAAGCCCGTCAACCTAGCGCGCATATCCAGGACGGACGCCGCAGAAAACCAATAGGAGCCAATCGCCTTCATGTGAAAGCGACTGGGGATGACCGCCGCATTTCACCGAAAGCGCCCCTGCCCGTGGGGCTTCCGCAATTTTCCCTAAGATTGATGTTGCGGTCATCTCGGCATACAATGACGCCAAAAGAACTGCGAAAAGGGGGAGTAAAACCATGAAGTGCCTGCTAATAATCCCGATATCTCTGGCGATAACGTTGTCTGCGTGTGCGCAGGAAGACCTGGCGGTCCTGAAACCGAAGGAGGGAGACGAAGCACCCGGAGTTCTTCTCTATACCTACCTGCAGGAGCAGGTCCACGCAGCCCTGGACCAGCGTCTCGAGCGCTACGAGCAGATCGAGACCCCCGAGGACGTAGCGGCCTACCAGAAAAAGTTGAAAACCTTCTTTACGGAACAGCTCGGCGGGTTCCCCGAGCGAACCCCGTTAAACGCCCGCACGGTCGAGACCCTCAAACGCGACGGCTACCGCATCGAAAAAATCATGTTCGAGAGCCGGCCGGGGTTCTACGTCACGGGGCTGCTGCATCTTCCCGACACGCCGGGGCCCTACCCGGGTGTGCTGGTGCCGTGCGGACACAGCGCCAATGGCAAGGCCTCGGAGGCCTACCAGATCGGCTCGATCCTGATGGCGAAACACGGTATCGCGGCCTTTTGCTTCGACCCCTTTGGACAAGGCGAGCGCTACCAAATCCTGACAGACGAGGGCAAACCCAAGCATGGCACTACCACCCAACATACCCTCGCGGGCACCGGGTGCATCCTCCTCGGGCTCAACGCCGCCACCTACGAAATCTGGGACGGCATGCGCGCCATCGACTACCTGCAAAGCCGCGAAGACATCGATCCCAAGCGCATCGGCTGCGCCGGCAACTCGGGAGGCGGCACGCAGACCGCCTAT
>JAWODE010000058.1:0-2502 GCA_046483455.1 Candidatus Hydrogenedentota bacterium
CGGGGACAAACAGCCATGACTCGGGGGCCAGTGTGGCTCGCTATGCCTTCACTGCAAGAGACTTTCACTCTCTACTTCCTGCCGGCTTATCCCGGCGCTTCGGCTGTCCAGCCCGTCGTTAAGATCACCGCGGACAGACACGGACGAACACGGCGCGGGCTAGCCGCAATCAAACTGCCGCGTCCGGAGTCAGGGCAACTTGCGGCGCGATGCGCAAAACGTGTACAAGGGTGCTTTGTATTGAACAACAGGAAGTAGCCTATGCCATACGATGAACCTCCCCCGGAACCCATAGCGCGTCCGGCAAAAGCGTACAGGAATGCCGCTTTTCTCAGCAGTCCCGATGCGCGCCCTATTCGGGTGCTCTGCGAATTCATTGAACCTCAGACGCGTTTCGAGCGTTTGGATATCCGGCATACCGTCGTGTTTTTCGGCTCGGCCCGCACCAGGGCCACGCAAGATGCCGCCGAAAAACTAGACAACGCAAAAAAGGCTGTCGAGCAAGGCGATGGCGACGTCGAGACCCTGCAAAGCGAATACCTTGCCGCCCAGCGCGCGTATGACATGTCCCGTTATTATGAAGACGCCGCGGCACTGTCTCAACGGCTCACGGAATGGTCGTTGAGCCTGCCGAACGCTCGCGACCGGTTCGTCGTCTGTTCGGGCGGCGGGCCCGGCATCATGGAAGCCGCCAATCGCGGCGCGCGACGGGCGGGCGGCGACTCGATCGGGTTGAATATCAGCTTGCCCCATGAGCAATTCCCGAATCCCTACCAGAGCCCCGAGCTGGCTTTCGAGTTCCATTACTTCTTCATTCGCAAATTCTGGTTTGTGCATCTTTCCCGGGCGATCATTGTGTTTCCCGGAGGCTTTGGGACGTTCGACGAGCTCTTCGAGCTGATCACATTACTCCAAACCGGCAAGGCCGCGAATAACCGGTATGTTATTCTCTACGGCTCGGAGTTCTGGAAAGAGGCCGTCAATTTCGAGGCCATGGTGAAATGGGGCGTAATCAGCCCCGAGGACCTCAACCTTTTTCACATGTTTGACGACGTGGACAGCGCGTTCTCGAACTTGCAAGCGCACCTGACAAAACACCATCTCTAACGCGTGTTTCAAGAAGGAGCAAAGGGGGCCATGAAAGGAATCATCCTCGCGGGAGGCTCGGGCACACGCTTGTATCCGATCACGCTCGCGGTCAGCAAACAACTACTGCCCGTCTACGACAAACCCATGATTTATTATCCCTTGTCGGTACTCATGCTGGCCGGCATTCGAGACATCCTCGTGATCTCGACCCCCGAGGACTTACCGATGTTTAAACGGTTGCTCGGCAGCGGCGCGCAATGGGGCTTGTCGTTTTCCTATGTGGAGCAACCTCGACCCGAAGGCCTCGCGCAAGCCTTTATTCTCGGCGAGGAATTCATCGGCGGCGATCCCGTCGCCATGATCCTGGGCGATAACATTTTTTATGGCCACAATCTCGTCGAGTCGGTCCGGCGCGCCAGCCAGTTGAACGAAGGAGGGCTCATTTTCGGCTATCCCGTCCGCGACCCGCAACGCTACGGCGTCGTCGAATTCGATGAAAAAGGCAATGTGCTCAGCCTCGAGGAAAAGCCGGCCAACCCAAAATCGCATTACGCCGTACCGGGTTTGTATTTCTACGACAACGAAGTGCCGGCGATTGCCAAAAGCCTGAAACCATCGGCGCGGGGGGAACTAGAGATCACGGACATCAACCTCGCTTACCTCGAGCGGAGCCGGTTGCGTGTCGAGGTCTTGGGCCGCGGATTCGCCTGGCTCGACACCGGCACGCACGAATCCCTCGTTCAGGCCACGAATTTCGTTCAGACCGTTGAAGAGCGCCAGGGTCTCCGTATCGCCTGCGTCGAAGAAATCGCCTACCGGGCCGGGTTCATCGATCACGAACAATTGCGCGCTCTTGCCGAAACCATGCAAAAAAACGAATACGGCGCCTATCTCCTGCAACTCCTCGATGACACGGTGTAGTATCTGCGCCTTTCAATCCAGTTTCACCGCGCCGCCGGCAGATAGCGCAATGCAGCCGCTAGAACCGCGTCGGGCGCAATGCGGGTCATGCACCGGAAATCCGTTTTGCACACCGGCTCTTGGCACGGCCCGCAATCCACGTCGACCCGCAGCACCTCGCCCGTCTCGTACGGTCCCTCGGAATAGCGCGGCGACGTCGGCCCCATGATGCAGATGACGGGCTTTTTGAACGCGATGGCCACGTGCCGCGGCCCGCTGTCGTTGCCGATAAGCAGGTCCGAAAGTGAGATAACCGCTTTCAAGATATCGATACTCGGGCGTCCCTCGTCAGGAATAATCGGGGCATGCGTTGCGGAAGAAAGCACCGCCTCGCGTGTGTCTTCCTCGTCCGGACCGGTCAACAGCACCACGCGCGCTCCCACTTTATCGTGTAAGGCATCGATGACGGCCGCATACCGTTCCGCGGGCCACCGCTTGCTCGGACCAAACGCC
>JAWODE010000104.1:0-7530 GCA_046483455.1 Candidatus Hydrogenedentota bacterium
GCCCCAGTCCATCGAGGCCCTCGACAAACTGCTTGGAGGCGTATCCATAAGGAGCCAGTATCAAGGTGCAGGTGTGTGTTCTATGGATCATGCTTTGTTGTCTCGAAAATTTGTCCGGTGTGGGACCGGCACCCTCGCCGGTCGCTGTATAATGAGAGCTGAGAGTGAGGATCAATGGGGTAAAGCGGGGAGGACACGTTATGCTCTACACATTCGCAAAACTCGATGATGCTCAGCTGACGGCGTTGCAACAACTCGAGCGCAATGAAGGGCTCAAAATCCTTGCGTTAACCGCAGTCGAGACGAATCCGGACCTGATCGATGCGGAGAAGCTTGTCAAACTTCAGGAATTGGAGAAAAAACTGGGGTATTGTCTAATCGCGGTGCGCTAAGCGTTGTGGACCTCGATATGCAGGCGGCGGAGGCGCTCGAATACGTTTCGGGTCTTGACCGCCGATTTCGCAGCGCGCTCTCATCGTCATTCCTGCGCACGCAGGAATCCAGAGGGCTTGAAAACCGAAGCGGCCCAGCCAAACGGGCACTTGCGGCGTGCGTTATCATACGGCTCCACGCAGACCGGCCCCCTGCTTTCGTAGGGGTGACGGGAAGGGGCAGGGGTAAAAGAGCATGCGACCTGGAGTAATGCATCGGGACGGCCCAGTTTCTTGCCAAAAACAGGATTTTGCCAGATGGTAGTACGGATTGCAGGGACGCAAGAAAGTAGATGGAGACCTTGCGGTCGTCCGGGGTGGCGTGGTCGGGAAACCACGCCACAGCGGGGACGCTCACGAAATTCAGCGCGCAAAACCCTATTGAAAACGTGCGACGGCGCTACGACGTCTTCTCCCGGAACCAAACGGCGGCAATTGACTACAAATAGCCGAGGTTTTCGAGGCGGGTTTTCAGGTCCTTCTGTTCCTGTTCGGTTGGGGGCTTTAACGTGCTTTCTCCCAGTGTATGCGGGAAAGACGCTTGCCAGTGCGAAAGAATTTCTTCGAGCCGCTCGACTTCTTTCGGAAGGGTATCCGCGATGTCTGTGCTTTCGTCGGGATCTTTCGCAACATCGTACAATTCGACATGCCCGCTACGGCTGCGCATCAATTTTAGATTCGTGTCCCGGACCCCCTGCCAACTAAGAGGCCAGGCAAAGCGGTTAGTGCTATGCAGGTAGACCAGCCGGGGAGCAACGGCTTCTTTGCCTTCTAATACCCGGCGAAGGGTCTGGCCGCGCCAACTGCCAGGTGTTTCCACTTCCCCAAGGTCGGCGAACGTCGGCATGAGGTCAATGGCGGATACGGGTGGCGTAACAACCTGGTGTTGAATCTCGGGCCCACGCAGTATGAGGGGGACACGGGTCAATTCATTGTACAGACTTTGGCCATGGCTGTATCCTCCGTGGTCCCAGAACTCCTCGCCGTGGTCCGCCGTAATGCATACATACGTTGAGTCTTTCAACCCGAGAGCGTCGACGTACGCAAGCAAGTCGCCGACGGCGCTGTCCAGGTGACGAATCTCACCCTCGTACAGGTGTCTGATGTAATCACGGTGCTCGGGCTTGATGTCAATGGTGTTATTCTCGAACTGCGGTGTGCCCCAGTACGGTGCTGACGGACTGAAAAGAGGCCATGGCCCTTCCATTTCCACATAGCGATCAGGAGGATCATAGGGATCGTGCGGGTCCATGTAGTGGAGCCACAGAAAGAAAGGCGTGTGATGATGGTCCCGAAGAAACGCTTTGGCGTGCCGGGTCACCAAGGTCGTGGTATCCGGGGGCGGGGGGACCGAATCGCAATCGACTATCCTGCGTGCAGCCTCTCGCAGGCGCGGAGCCAGATTAAGCCAGCCGGCAGGCACGGGTGCGTAATGGGGCCAGGTTTCCGTTGAATCGAATCCTCGGAGGACCCCATCGGGCGCCCCGAGCAAATAATTCGCGACGAATGCGCCCGTCGTATACCCTTTTTCACGCAATAGCTCGGCAAGCGTGGGGTCTTCGGTGGTAAAGGTGTACTGGGTCAAGAGTGCTTGCCAGTCCTCGATGGAACCCCCTTGCGGAAGCCCCGGCGGATACGTGGAACTAAAAAGACCGTAGACGGAAGGGAGCGTCCACGGCGCCAGACTGTAGCTATTCAGAAACAACGTTCCTTCATCGGCCAGGGCTTGCATGGCCGGTGTTGGGACCTTGCCGCCGTACGCTGACAAATAGTCCCCGCGCAAGGTATCGCAGATGATGAAGATAATACTGGGCGAAGCGTGCTCAGTCGATGCACTGAGTTGGGCCGCTCTTGGTGCATAGCTAATCAGGCCTGCCAAAACGGCAAAGCATGCAGTCAGGGCGAGGCTTCGTTTTGTCAGGGTAGCGGCGCTTTTGGTACGGCCCGCGCGAAGTATCAAAAACGCGATACAAGATGCGAGCACAAATGCAGCCACTCCCGCATACGCGACTGCTTTCGCTCGGAACGTAATATAAGGCAGGAACCGGTAGGCAGCCGCTGTTGACGCCGCTATCGACGCAAAGGCGCCGACTGCGAAGGCGAGAAATACGCTTGCATCAAAAAATAATCTTGCTTCTCCCAATACTATGGATGCAAAACCAACAACAAGCACTACGAATGATGTTAGCATGTGGTCCGTAAGAGAGGCAGAACCGCTGAGCAATAAAACGGTCTCAGCATATATGAGCGCAGCCAGCATAACCGCCGTGCATGTTGCCCGCGTGCCGCCGAGTTTACCGGGCAGCTTTGCCGCACCCCAGCGAAAGAAGAGTGCAAGAAGCGCGACGACAACCCAGGAAACCATGACTCCTACAAGGAGACCAAGCCACTGCATAAAGTCGTTGCCGCTCCAGAAGGAAGACCGGTATGCCCGCATCACCTCCAAGGATGCGAAAAAAAGGCTGTACGAAAGGCCCGAAAGAGCTATCAGCGAGAGAGCGGATTTGGAGGACTCCCCCATCGAGGTTCCATGCTCAAGGAATTTATCTTTCATGGAGAGAAGTATACAAAGGTTGAGAAGAAAGGCACAATACGTTTTCTTTCGGACTTCTTGCTGCCCATGATCGCTGTCTTTGACTGGGTGAAGAATCCGGCGTAAGGGAGGCAAACCCGAATTCTTCCCAGAGAGCGTACCCCGTTTGTATGCCAGTTGATGCGGGGAAGGAACGCGCGTATGCTTTCCCGTATATATCCAGCCTACCGAATGTTTAAGGCAATTTAGAGCGAATTATATCTTGTTGGGGGGATGATGAATACGACTTTGGTGCGAAAGCGCCGCTTTTCCTTGGGTTTTTTGGCGATTCTTCTCGCGATGGGAGTTGTGGCAGAGCCGGTATTCAGTGCCGCTTTGCCCATCGTTCTCGAGGCGGAGGAGTATGCTCGAAAAGCTTCCGAAGATGCGGAGTTTGCGAAACCGGCACGCGATCGATATGCCAGCGGAAGGGCAAGCCTGGCACGCTTTTTCAAGAAGGGCGTCGTCTTTTACACATTCTTGGTGGAAAATGAGCGCGAATACACGATTTGGTTGCGTTACGGAGCGAAGACGTCCCCGTGGATCGGTGTGGCTATTGACGGAGGAGAAAAACCCGAATTTGACCCCGTGCAACTCGAGCCGACAGGGGGATACATAGGCCCGGGTGTCTGGGGCTGGCAGAAGCTTATTACGAAGCGCCTGAGTGTCGGTGAACATATTTTGGCGGTACAATCCGCGGCATTTCGCCCCGATTGTTTTTGTATTGCGCCCGAAGGCGTCGAAGTCACTGATGAAATCCTGAGTTTGGGGCCCAAACAGGTCGATGAAGCAACGCGGAAACTGTTGGATGTGCCCACCCGGCCGATTCGTCCCGATTGGATCGACGTAGCAGAGGACTACCGCATCCCGGCCTGGTTCGACGCCCATCGTGTTCAGGCGCATACGCGGTTGAGTCCGCGCTGGATGGAGAAGCCAATCTTTCTGGATGCAGCCGACGCGTTTCGTTCCATGGGTTGCCGGGCATTTACGCGCCATATCAAGAGTGGGGGCGAGGCGGCCTGGTGGCCTAGCGCCGTGGGAGCAGTGTTGCCTCAGGTCGAAGAGCGCAATTACGCGAAGGAAATCATCAATTCCGCTCACGAGGCGGGGTGCCACATCATCGTCTACCACCGGCACATGGAAGACGATTACATGGCGAAGCAGCACCCCGAGTGGGTGTGCCGCGGTCCCGAGGGCCAAGTCCTCAGCAGTTCCCGCGGCGATTACATGTGCTTTAACTCGCCCTATCCCGATTATTTTCTTGTTCGCGCCCTGGAGCTGGTCGATATGGGGGCGGATGGGTTTTATTTCGACGAGGCGCACATGCCGAAAAGCGGTTGCTGGTGCGATTATTGCAAACAAGCGTTTGAGGAAGTGACCGGTCTTGACCATCCCGAATTTCCGGACCCTTTCGACCCGGTCTGGCATAAGCTTGTCGAATTCAACAACGCCACGATCGAGCGCACGTTGCTGAAATGGCGCAAGGCCATCCACGAGCGCAACCCGGAATTGGTTATGCTGATTGGTTCCAACACGTGGCCGACCGTCTCCGACCATCACCTCAACAACCGTCTGTTCCGCATTGCGGATTCGATGAAAACGGAATTCAATCTTCCTGCCCGGACGCCGGCGAGTCTTACGTACCCGAGACCCGAGGCCGGACCGCCTCTGGACACGGAACTGAAAGTATCCTTGGGCTATACATTGGCCCGCGACGCAACCGACGGTCGTCCCGCCCATGTATGGGTGCACGGCCTGGTGTCTGAGACCGGGGCGTTGTATGCGGCTTCTGGAGTCATGGCCCATGGCTGTATCGCCAATCTCGACGTTTCCGAAAACACCATACCTAACATGATGTTTCGGCCCGCTTTTGAACTTGGGGAGCGCGTTTCACCGTATTTCGTGGACACGGAGCCTCTCCGCTGGGCGGCCATACACTATGCCGAGCTTGCGCGGAACACTTACGGTACCACACCTGATGCAGCCTGGGAGAAAGTGCTTTACCCTCTGCATGGAGCTTATCAGGCATTGCACGACGCGCGCCTCCCGGTGGGGTTTGTTACCGATAGCCAACTTGCCGAGGGCCGTCTTGAGGATTATCGAGTCGTGTTTGAGCCGGCGCCCGAATTACTCTTGCCCGAAATGCGCAAGGCGCTTAAAGATTTTCGGAATGGAGGAGGTATTGTCATTGAGAATAATCCCGAATGGAAATGGCACGTGCCCGAGGCGGTAGAAGCAGCGCGGGAAGCTCTGATTTCGCGATCGCGAGAAGTGTCGCCACGCCCCCTTTTCTCTGTCAATGGCGGGCCCGAGGATTTGCACTGCGTTGGATTTAGGAAACGCAATGGGACACAGACCATTATCGCACTCGCGCCGGCGTTTACCTGGGTTCATACCGGCCGGAAGCGCGGCGACACGGACTCGATTCGCGAAGCCGAAACGCAACGGGGCTCTAAGCGCGTGAAAGGGGTAACGCTAACTCTCCGAATGCCGGGTGGGGTTGTGCATCAGGTTCTCGATGCCGTATCCGGCGTTGAGTTAACACCTCGAGCGAAGAAGTCTGGACTCGTCATGCACGTGCCCGATTTTTCCTACCTGGCCCTTCTTGTTATCGAGCATGAGGCTGCAACATCTTAGGAAGTACTCTTGTTTGCTGTAATCAACCTCGTTATCGCCATTATCTTCATGACTTGCCTCGCGCTTACGTTCCGGCTGGCAGCGTCCAAGGGGGCGAATTCGCTTGGAATGAACGCCGCATTTCGGGTCACCGGTGGTATTGTGATGCTCGGAGTTGCGCTGGGGACGTTGCGGCATCGCAACTTCGGGGAATTGTGGGCGCAATCCGGGAACTTGGGTCTGGTGGCGGCATTCTTTTTCTGGCTGGCGGGGATGTCGGGCATCAAGGCGGTGCAATTGGGCCATTTGGGCATCACGTGGACCGTTGTGCGGTGCTCGATGATCATTCCAACGTTGGCGTCATTGCTGGTGTGGCGCGAAGTGCCGTTGTCGCCCGTATCCGGGCTACTCGTGATGCGCGTGGCGGGCGTTGCGGTGATTACCGGGGCGGTCATTTGCCTAGGCATCGAGCGCGCCCGCACGGAGCATGGACCCTTGGTGCATCCCGGTACAAAACCCTCGCGTCTGGCGTGGGGGCTATGGCTCACGAGCGCCTTTCTGGCCCAGGGAGGCTGGGAGATCACACTTCGAGCGACGCGGTCCCTGCCGGATGACCAGAGCCGGCTCTTTTACTTTACAGTCGTATGCGTTACCGCGGGATTGTTGACGCTACCCCTCATGTTTGCATACAAGGCGCGCTTCGGCCGCCTCGAGATTCGCTATGGCGTAATGGCCGGCGTGTGCAGCATAGTCGCGTCAGGCATTCGGCCTTTTGTACTCCGGGATCTCGATGGTATCATCGTTTTTCCCATTACAACCGTGTCTGTTACCCTGCTTGTGCTGTTGGCCGGGGCGGTATTCTGGCATGAACGCCTCGGGAAATGGGGCGCCGCGGGCATTGTCGCGGCCGTGTTAGGGATGCTTCTGCTGACGCTGTCACCGTAAGATAGACGGGGTTTGGCGCTGTGACATCCCTTCAAAAAATGCGGCGCGCGAGAGGGAGGCTGCGTTCCCCCTTGCGCCACGGCGCACCTAAGATAATTCTTACGTTACTCTATTCATTGGCGGCGCGTTTCACCAATTCGACCCGACGGTTCTTCGCTCGGCCCTCCTCTGTGTCATTCGACTCGACAGGTTCGCTCTCGCCGTAGCCTTTCGGGGTGAGGCGAGCGCGGTCGATCCCAAACAGCGTCAGAAAATCGACCACGGTTTCCGCACGGCGCTGAGACAATTCCAGGTTGTAGTCGTCGGAGCCCTCCGCGTCCGTGTGGCCCTGCACTTCAAGTACGAGGTCTGGGTTGTCCTTCAAGAGCACCACGACGTGTCCTAGTTGTTCTTGGGAGTCCACCTGCAACGTCGCTTTGTCGTACTCGAAAAGAATGTCGTAGAGCGCAACCCGGTTGTCCTTGTCGAGAGCGGCCTTCATTTCCTTTGGCCCGAATTTCATGGACCGCTTGAAGGGTTTCTCGTCGACGATTTTCAGTCTTTGTTGCCCGCGGCCGACGTTTCCGCTGAGTTCGCAGTAGGTAATGCCGCCATCTTCCCGCGGAACCGTGAAGGTCATGATATTCCGGTCCTCGTAAAGTACCTCACCACCTTTTTCTTCGGCCGCAACCCGGTAGTTCTCGCGGAACTCGAGCTGGGAGATGTGCGGGACCGGCTTGCCGTTCTCATCTTTGACCTCGTACTGGAGTCGGCGATACTCGCCCTTGACGGGCTTCTCGGCTGTTTCGCCGGTCTCCGGGTCGGTCACGGAAAACTCATATACATCGTACTTCCGGTAGTGGGAAAAGTCCTCGATCAGAACTGATCCCGGGAAGGGCCGGATTAACGGATGTTCCAGCTTGTCGTCCTCTGATGCCACCGCGAAGCCGCAGCACGCAATTGCAATCGCTAGTCCGAGCGCAGTTT
>JAWODE010000163.1:0-4012 GCA_046483455.1 Candidatus Hydrogenedentota bacterium
AGACGGGTTTCAGAGACGCGACGGGCGCGTCACGCGAACTCACCGGCTTCGACGTGCTCTGGTACCACCAGGGCGACAACATTAACCGCACGGGGCTGTATAGCGGGACCAGCCTCGCCGCGATTCGGACATTCGCGGAGAATGGCGGCGGGGTACTGTTGTCGGGCGGCGCATTGGCGATGGTAGCCCAACTCCGCATCGAGTGGCAAATACGCCCGCAGCGCCACCAGCTGGAAAACTGGCGCGAACCCGCCGCGATGGTGCCGCTCGAGCATGCGCACCCGGTCTTCTCGGGCTTGCAACAGGAAGAAGGGCAGGTCTGGTTGAGCCGGGGCGGCTGCCCCGCGGTAGCGGATTTTTACTGGGGCGGTCCGGTCGAAGGGATGGTGCTGGCGAACAGCCCGCAAGGCGTGCATAAGCCACTTGTCGAATACGCCCCGGGAGCCGGACGCGTCATCGTATTCGGATGGCATTGGCCCGATTACGCGGACGTTGAAAGCCCGTATCGCTCGAACCTTCTCCAGCTTACCGGCAACTTGCTCGACTATCTGGCCGATACAGACGCGTGGCGGCCCGTTGTGATTCCGTCGGAGTTTCCGGCCGCGGCGCATCCAAACGACCCGGGCATCGCGGAACCCCGGTGGCGCGCCTTGCGCATGGCCATCGACGACCTCTCGCACTCCTTCCCCGAGCGGTATCCAAGCGGTGCCGAATTTTTGCAGCGACTCGATGCATTAAAAGCCGAACACGACCAAGTGGCCGCAAACGCCGATTCAAACGTATTTGCGCCATTGGTCGCGCGATTCGAGGCGTTGCAGCGCGAGGCCCTCCTGGCAAATCCGTTGCTCGACTTTGACCGCTTGCTGATGGTCCGCCGTCGCGCCGCCCGGCTGGGCCTGCCGGTCAATTACAACAGCAACTCGGATATTCCCCCAACCGGTTACGCCAACACGCTGGTAAGCCTATCCTCGCCCGCACCCGACGGCACCATCGAGACGATTTTTACGCCCGACAACGACGCGTTCATCGGGGATCTCGACTTGCACTACGACGCGGAGCGCCTGTTGATGTCGACCCCGGATAACGGCGGCCGCTGGGGCATCGCGGAACTCGATTTGACCACGCGAACCTTGACCCGCCTGCCCCTCATCGACGAGCCGGACGTCCACAACTACGATGCGTGCTACCTGCCCGACGAGCGCATTGTGTTCTGCTCGACCGCGCCGTTTGTGGGCGTGCCCTGCGTGGGTGGCGGATCGAAGGTCACCAATCTGTATCTGCGCGACCACGACGGGCGTATCCGGCGGCTGACCAACGACCAGGACCATAACTGGTGTCCGGCCGTGCTGAACAACGGCCGCATCCTTTACCAACGCTGGGAGTATGCCGACATCGCGCATGCATTCATGCGGATTCTATTCCATGCAAACCCCGACGGCAGCCAGCAAATGGAGTATTACGGGAGCAATTCGTTCTGGCCGACAGCCATGTTTTTTGCGCGGCCGGTCCCGGGCCATCCCACAAAAATCGTGACCGTGGTGGGAGGCCATCACGATGCCCCGCGCCAAGGTGAACTGGTGATTCTGGACCCCGCCCGCGGGCGGCAGGAGGCCAACGGCGTGGTCCAGCGCATCCCGGGATATGGCCAAACGGTGGAGCCGGTGATCCTCGATGGGCTCATCGGTTCAAGCTGGCCCCGCTTTCTTCACCCGTATCCGCTCAACGAAAATTATTTCATTGTCTCGTGCAAGCCCACGAAAGAAAGCCTCTGGGGCGTATACCTGGTCGATGTTTTCGACAACTTCGTGCTGCTGCATGAAAAACCCGGCTGGGCCATGCTCGAGCCGATCCCCTGGCGCAAAACCGAGCGCCAGCCCATTGTCCCGGACATCGCCGACCCCACCCAAAACGACGCTACCGTTCTGCTGGCCGATGTGTACCGGGGTCCTGGACTCGAGGGTGTGCCGCGGGGCGCTGTCAAGGCGTTACGGCTTTCCAGCTACGATTTCACATTTCACGGGTTCGGTGGCGAGCCGGACCGCGTTGGCCTGGACGGGCCGTGGGACGTGCGGCACATCCTGGGCACGGTACCGGTCGAGGCCGATGGGTCCGCCCATTTCGAAATACCCGCGTGTACGCCAATCTCCGTTCAGCCCCTTGATGCCGAAGGAAAAGCGTTGGCGTTAATGCGAAGCTGGTTCACGGCCGTGGCGGGTGAAACGCTCTCGTGCGTAGGATGCCACGAGAAACAGAACATGACCTTGCCGGCAAATATCATGCCCCTGGCTGCGCGGCGCGCGCCGTCGTCCATCGAGCCGTGGTACGGCCCGGCGCGAAACTTCTCCTTCCAACGCGAGGTACAACCCGTGCTGGACACCTATTGCGTGCGGTGTCACAACAGCGAAACGGATACCGCGTTCGATCTCACGGCCCGGCCCGTCGAGAAGGTCCGGTCGGCGTTTCAGATGCACTTTTCACCGTCGTATATGGAACTTCGCCGCTGGGTACACACCCCGACCCTCGAGAGCGACGCGCACATGCTGCCGCCGCGCGATTTTCACGCCGACACCAGCAAACTGGTGCAGATTCTGCGCGACGATCACTATGGCGTGCACCTGAGCGAGGAAGCCTGGGACCGGTTGATCACCTGGATCGACCTGAACGCCCCCTTCCACGGCACGTGGAAAGAGGTCGTGGCCTACAACGAGAAGAAACACGCCGCGGCCTTACATGGGGCCAAACGCAGGCGCGAGATGAACCGCCGGTATGCGGGGTTCGACAACGACCCGGAGGCCATACACCCCCCGGCGGTCCTCGACACGCCGCAAAACCCACCGGAACCGCCGGACAACCCCCTGTTCGCGGGGATGGGCGAAGACGCGCCCGGCACCGAAGCACAAATCAACCACCGGCAAACCTCCCCCGAGCCGTCCGTCCTTGCCATCGAGATCGACAACGGCGTTTCTCTCGAACTTGTCCGCATCGAACCGGGCAAATTCCTCATGGGCTCAGGCAAGGGCTATCCCAACGAACGCCCGGCCCATTCAGAGACCATCGAAAACGCCTTTCTGATGGGACGGTTCGAAGTAACCAACCGGCAATACGCCTGCTTCGACCCCAACCACGACAGCGGCATCGAGACCGGCGAGGCGTACCAATTCGGCGACGACGAACGCGGATTCCGGCTCAACCGTCCCGACCAACCGGTCGTACGCGTGTCCTGGAAACGCGCGATGGCTTTCTGCCAATGGCTTTCGGATACGACCGGCCGCCGTTTCACGCTACCCACCGAAGCGCAGTGGGAATACGCCTGCAGGGCGGGCGCCACGAGCCCCCTCTGGTACGGCGGCCTTGATGCCGATTTCAGCCCCGCCGCGAATCTCTCCGACGCCACGCACCATACGGTCTATTATCCTCATGTGCCTAGCGCCATACCGCCATGGCGGCCCGCCGATACCCGTTTCGACGACGGGTGGCGCGTTTCGGCACGCGTCGGCGCGTTTGCACCCAACCCCTGGGGACTCTTCGATATGCACGGCAACGTCGCCGAATGGACCCGCTCGGATTATGGGCATGATCACGAAGCGCAGACCCGATCAAATGGCGGGTTAGAAAACCCGCCCCCCGTTATGGAAACGCGCAAAGTCGTCCGAGGAGGTTCGTGGATGGACCGGCCCCGCCGCGCCCGCAGCGCCTTCCGTCTTCATTACGAAGCCACCCAGGCAGTACACGACGTCGGCTTCCGGGTCGTGTGTGAAATTGAGTGATCTTGGGAAAAAACCACGATAATCCCAATCGCCGGGTAATACTGGTGAATTAAAGAGAAATGCCTGAGAAACGCCAGTAAACTCGATCTTTTCGGACACCCATCAGGTGAGATTGGGGCAGGGAGAATTCTCGTGCTTTGGCGTTTCCCTAAACGACATTTTAGACAATCCGGATGTAGCGCCTGACCTCGTGTCAGGCGTCCGGGTCCAAGACGCCTGACACGAGGTCAGGCGCTACATTCTGT
>JAWODE010000312.1:0-4942 GCA_046483455.1 Candidatus Hydrogenedentota bacterium
AGAACTCCATGACATGCCGCCACAACCACTTGATAAAAAATCATTTATGCCTTAGCATGCCCATCGGAAAGACCTTGAAAAAATTAAGAAACCGGTCAAAATGAAGCTGTTGAAAAAGTCCTTAAACCATTCGGATGGAGCGAAAAGCAGGGACTGACGCAATGGTTTGCGCGGCAAAGCAGGGTCTGTCCCGGCCGCTTTTCGGGTCTGCGCGACGGAAGCTTGGTTTTTCAACAGCTCCAAAATTCCTGTTTTCCGAATACGGAGGACCACAAAATGCGAAATATCTTGATTTCCACGCTGGTGCTCTCTTTCGGTTTGGCTGCCCCAGTCGCCTGGGCGCAGCCAACGGCTATCGTGCGAGGGTTGCCCTCGACGGTCCGGGTCCGGCCTGCCGATCCGCCCGAAGGCGGCACATCGATCGCCATCAGCGCCGCCAAAAACGAGGTCGAATCCTTCCAAGCGGCCATTTGGGCGGAAGGAGGCACGCTCACCGGCGTTCAGGTGACGGTAGACCCGATAAAGAACAAGGACTACACCATTCCCCCCGCCAACGTCCGGCTGTTTCGCGAAGAATATGTCCCCATTCGACGGGTGGGATATCGCGCCACTGAGGGGCCGGGACTCGTGCCCGACCCGCTTGTCCCCTTCCAGGACCCCTATACCGGAGAAGCCCTCGGCAAGCCCCGCTGGAATCGCGACGAAGGCCAGATGCTGCCTGGAAGGTTTGGGGGCGCGCCTTTTGATGTCTGGGAAGGCCAAAACCAAACGGTCTGGGTCGACGTGATCGTGCCCGAAGACGCTCCGGCCGGAATGTACGCCAGCGTGCTGCGCGTGTCAGCCGAAGGAATCGCCGCGATCGAGATGCCCCTCGAACTAACCGTATGGAATTTTGCGCTTCCCGATGGGCCGACGCACGAGAATCATTTCGGCGGCGTGGACCGCATCGCCAGATACCTCGGCATGGAACGAGACTCACAAGCCTTTCACACCATCGAGCAGCGCTACGAGGCAATGCTCGCGGAACACCGTATCAACCCGGCGTTTCCCCGCCGGCTCTGGCCCAAGGTTCAGGAGGACGGCTCGGTGGACTTCTCGGAAGTCGATGCCGAAATCACGGCCTTTGTAGAGCGGCATCACGTCACCAATCTGGCCATTCCCCGCGCACCCTTCGGCGATGTGCTGGGCGAAAACCGGGACAAAGCCCAGAACTTTTTCCGCTCCTGGTATGCTTACCTCGAAAGCAAGGGCTGGGCGGACCGTTCGTACCATTACATGCTCGACGAACCGAACGATCCTGAGGAATATGAACGGGTGCGGGGCCTGGGCGCCATGGTCCATCAAGCCGAACCCCGCATCCGCCGGCTTGTGGTCGAGCAACCCTATACGCAGAATCCCGAGTGGGGCGTCTTGGACGACGCGATCGACATCTGGTGTCCCCTGTTCGGATTCATCCACGAGCCGAGCGTCAAGGAGAAGCAGGCCCAGGGCGACGATGTCTGGAGTTACACCGCCCTTGTCCAGCGCGCTCCCTCCTATCACCCGGAATACAAACAGGTCAAAGACAAGGATCCTCCCTACTGGCAGATTCACTTTCCCCTCGTGAGCTACCGCATCGCCCCGTGGCTGAACCGCCGGTATGGCATCACGGGCCTTCTTTACTGGTCCACGTGCCACTGGGGCAGCCCGAACCGCAATCCGTGGGACGAGCCCGGTTTCCGCGGATACTGGAACGGTGACGGCGCGCTCCTGTATCCCGGCAATGACGCAGGCATCGAGGGACCCGTAGCTTCCTTACGCCTCAAGAGCCTCCGCGACGGCATGGAGGATTATGAGTATTTCGTAATCCTCGAAGAACGGGGCGGCCGCGCACTCGTAGACGAAATCGTACGGGAAGCGGTCCCGACATGGGCCACATGGAATCAAGACCCCGGCGCCTTGCCGCAATTACGCCAACGGCTCGCCGAAGCCATCGAAAAGCGTGCTCCGTAGGTCCGGCCCTCGGGGCTATCTCGTGAGCAGATAGCCTTCGATCCCCCATTGGGAAAGGGTTGAGGTACGCAAGGCATTTTCTTCATACGGCCATGGCGATTCTTCGCCTGTAGCGGCATCAATGTGAACAGCCTTATAGGCCCCGGCCATGCCCAGCACGTCCGGATTCAGTGTCAATACCGTTTCACCGCGTTCGGTGCCAAGGTTCCCCGTTATGACAAGGTATCGGTCTGGGGATTCCCGGTATACGAGGGCCTCGATATTCGGATTGGAACTCTCCAAGGCCGCAACGTTTACCGAGGGCGTATTGAAAACCTCCACTTTCTCGATGTCGATCTTCGCCAGCAGCCGCCAATACGGCTGCACGAATTGGTAAAGTTCATCGCCGGGATCGAGGGGGAACGTCACTTCCTTGCCGTGGCGGGCCTTGATGCCCGTGACGATGTGCGGATAGACCCCCCACACCGCCATCTTCGCCGCACCCTCGGCGTTGCGGTACTTTGGCAGGTCGAGAGTCCATGGCATGCACACGCCGCCACCGAGCATGCCCTTGTATGCCGCCTCGTCGCGGTCCGAGAACATGTGCCGGTCCGAGCCCGTCTCACCAGGCAAGTAGGCATCGAAACACAAGTTGGCGAACACCCCCGAGTTGAACGTCCCCTGGTGGCCGATAAGGAAGCCCTCGCGGCCCACCGTTTCGCGCATGCGCCGCGTCATCAGAAAATACGAGCGCGCAGGCACGTACAGCCCGTCCTCGGAAAAATGCCGGTCGCCGAGATAGGGTTCGGGATCGTACTTGTTCTCGTGCCACGCCACCGCAAAGGGACCGTGCCAATCCAGGTAGATGCCGTCCCAATTGCGCTTGCAGTATTTCTCGAAAAAGCCGGTCTCGAGGGCATACCATTCGACCCCACGCATATAGAGTCCGACGCGCAGGCCTTTCGAGTGCGCGTAATCGATGCAGCGCACCATGGCGCCGTGGTCGCGCGCCACGCGGTACTCGGCGTGAGGATAACCGTTGCTCCCGCGCTGAAGCATGTATTCGTGATGAAGAATCATCATGGTTGCGCGGTTCGCGACCATCGCGTCGATGTGTTCGTTTGTCGGGTACCAATTCTCGAGGTCCAGCCAGTTGACGACATGGTACACCCGCTGGCCAATGACGTTGGTGCGGGGTTTTCCCGTGACCGCCGCCCCCAAACCGAGCGAAAACCGATTGCGATACTGAAAACCCGGCTCGAGGGTCTCGCCGTTGCGCCCCAGAAACCACGTGGCATGGCCTTTCTCCGATACATACTCGGCCGCGCCTGAGATGGGTCGATTGTCCTCGACAATCACTTCGATCTCATTGGTATAACTCTTCGCGGGATTTGCGCCAAACGCCACCCGGAAAGATTTCAGTGGCATCTCCTGTCGCGCCACTTGCTGGTCCCGGTATTTGGGAAAGGCAATGATCTCCGGTCGCACCGTAAACGCCACACTCGCTTCCGACAGAGCGAACGGCACTTGCACCAGCGTGCATTCCATATCGATAAACACGGCCCCCTCGGGATAAATCTCGTACCGCAGATCGATTCCCCACGGAGAACCCTCGCCGTCTTCGCGCCGCAACACGCCGTAGGTATGGATGCGCACGGCTTCGTCCTCGCGCTGGACCTGTTTGATCTCGCCCTTGCGTGGGTCCAAACGCAGCTTCCACTCCGATTCGCCGTCATGAAACCGCAATGACGGAAACGTCCCCTCGAGCACCTCATGCCAGCCTCCGCCATCGTGCATGCGGATGGAGGTCATCTCGCCACCCTTCGAGGCGTCGACCGTCACCGCGAAATGACTGCCCGTGACGGTAACGGTGGTATCGGTGCGTTCGAGGGCCAACTCCTGTTCGACCGTCCCGAACGCGAAAGCAGCAACAACGATGAGAGAAAACATGCGCCATCTCCTACAGCCCGGCTCCGGGCCCCCATGCCTTACCCCATGCCTTAAACAGATCCTAAACGATAGCACTCCGCTCAAGGAGCTTCCAAACTGAACCCACACATATAGGTCTTATAAGTCCTATAAGACCCATGACAAAACAAGACATTTCCTCCCGAATGTCATAGGCTGTCCTTCATCGTGGCCGGTGTGGCATATTGAAAGAAATGCACGGCAAGGAGACGCAACCATGGCTAGACATTACAGCATTTTCACCGCACTGATTACCTTCACCATGACATTCTCTGCAAATGCCGCGGACACAGCCGCCACCGCGAACCAATCTTCCTGGCGGGTTTACATTGGCACCTATACACGGGGAGCCAGCGAAGGGATCTATCTGCTCGATTTCGACCCGCAAACAGGCCGCTTGGGAGAGCCGAAACTCGCGGCGGAGATAGAAAACCCTTCGTTTCTAGCCCTTCATCCCACGAAACCGCTGCTCTATGCCGTAGGCGTCACCACCCGCGCCAACGGCGAGAAATGGGATGCGGTGACAGCCTTTGTGATAGACCCCGGCACCGGCATGCTGACGCAACTCAACCGCGAGTCGTCGATGGGCAGCGGACCGTGCCATGTATCCGTGCACCCGGCGGGGCGGCATGTGGCCGTGGCGAATTACGGCGGCGGCAGCATCGCAGTGCTGCCCATCCGCGAGGATGGCGCCCTCGGCGCGGCGAGCGCATTCGTGCAGCACGAGGGTTCGAGCGTGCATCCCCGGCAGAAACAGCCGCACGCGCACTCCGTGAACTTCGATCCCGCCGGCCGCTTCCTGTTTGCGGCCGATTTAGGCTTAGACAAGATCATGGTCTGCCGTTTCAACAAAGCACAGGGCACACTTGAATCGAATGAGCCGCCCCATGCGCAAGTCGCCCCCGGCGCAGGCCCGCGTCACTTTGCGTTTCATCCGTCAGGGAACTACGCCTACGTCATCAACGAACTCGACAGCACCATCACCGCCTTCACCTATGACGGA
>JAWODE010000434.1:0-3905 GCA_046483455.1 Candidatus Hydrogenedentota bacterium
GCCTCGAACTCGATAAAGGACTACCACGAGCTCGCCAAGATGGGGGCCATGCCGGTGGAAAAGGGCATGCGCAAGGTCGGCCACGAAAAGGGCGCATTCACGGGGGCCATTAAGGAGCGCAAAGGCCGTTTTGAATTGGCGGACGGCGGTTCGATCTTTCTGGACGAAATCGGCGACCTGACGCCCGCCATGCAAATTCGCCTGTTACGGGTGCTCCAGGAACGGGAATTCGAGCGGGTCGGCAGCACCGATACCATAAAAGTGAATGTGCGGGTCATTGCCGCCACAAACCGTGATATCGACATGCTGATGGAGCAAGGCGCCTTCAGACAAGACCTCTACTACCGTCTTAATGTGTTTCCCATTCACCTGCCGCCGTTGCGCGAACGCAAAAGCGATATTCTGGACCTTGCCAACTTTTTTGTTGAAAAGTACAGTAAGGCAAATGGGAAGAACGTGCGTCGCATTTCCACCCCCGCCATCGACATGATGATGAGCTATCATTGGCCCGGAAATGTCCGCGAACTCGAAAACTGTATTGAACGGGCAATTCTGTTGACCCATGACGACGTGGTGCACGGGCATCATCTTCCCCCCACAGTGCAGACCGCCGAAGCCAGCAATACCGTGATGGCCGGCACGCTCGAAAGCTCGCTCGACGCCGTCGAACGGGAGATGATTGTCGAGGCGCTGAAAAACGCTCGCGGAAACAAGGCGAAAGCGGCGCGCGCCTTGGGGATCAGTGAACGGATCATGGGGCTGCGGGTACGAAAACACGGCATTGATTCACGAACGTACCGCCCCGCCCGCCACCATGCCTGATAAAGAAGTAGGAACTGCATCGCGCACCCTCTTTGCCGGGTGAACGCTGCCCAAAACGATCGAACCAGACAAGCAATAGTGGCCCCTTCCGCCAGAGCATAGCCTGGCAATCGCACTAAAACCTCGCAGGAACCCTCAGTTTTCCGATAACATTTCTTCTTCTGGCCTGCGTCTTAACCTATGAGATTCGGTTTCTCAATGCATCTTATGGCTCTACCCAGCTCTTTTCTCCTCTGCGACCCGCACCCTCGCGGATTCATGACCGGCGTGGGCGCCGGTCCTACACCCGAGGCAAGAATCCAAACTGGAGGAGCTGGATACAAATGATCGGAAGCGCATAAACGGTTGTTATGGAGCCAATCAACTGCGGTTGGTCTGGGGCGTAGCCGGCGGCGATGAGCGCCCCCGATTCATTTGCGTTGTGGGGAATAGACGGGTATACTTTATTGGTGCTTTTTTTCACGAATTCCTCTGAAAATGGCGCACAAGACGAAGGGGCGGTAAAGTTGCACCGTCCCGCTAAGTTGTTGTACACTCGACCTCTACCGTGTGCCATCACCGAAGTTCAGATAGGTGCTAGGTGATTGTCCGGACCGCTCGGGGAGGCTAAGCGAGGGACTGGGTTAAGTTTTTGTCCCGTCTAAGTTTGGCATTCCACAAAACAGCAGCGGTAAGCGCTCGGACAAATCCGAAATAAAGGAAAACGAATGCTTGAAGGTCTTGCAGTCGCCGCAATGATCATGGCTGGTCTTGGAATCATTCTATCGGCGGTACTGGCTGTAGCAAATAAAAGTCTTTATGTTTTTGAAGATCCGCGCATCGATGATGTCGAGGAGATGCTCCCCGGCGCCAACTGCGGGGCCTGTGGTTATGCAGGGTGCCGCGCGTTTGCGGAAGCTCTCGTCGAAGGCAAAGCCCAACCTGCTCAATGTTCCGTAAACAGCCCGGAAATGACCGAGAAAATCGCGGCCTATCTCGGGGTGAAAGCGGGCACGCAGGTCCGGCGTGTAGCGCGCCTGGCGTGCGCGGGCGGCAATAACGTGGCCCGCCGGATAGCCTCCTACGAAGGTGTGAAAACCTGCCGGGCGGCTGCTATCGTGGGAGGTGGAGGCAAGGCATGCGTTTGGGGCTGCCTCGGCTATGGCGACTGCATGGAGGTCTGTGACTTCGGGGCCATCACCATGAATGAAAATGACCTCCCAGTCGTGGACGAAGACAAATGCACCGCCTGCGGCGCCTGCGTCGAGGAATGTCCGAGAGACCTTTTTACGCTGCTGCCTGTCAACCAGCGGTTATGGGTTGCGTGCAAAAACGAAGCGCCGGGAGATGAAGCCGAAGCCGTGTGCTCTGTGGCGTGTACGGGATGCGGCCGTTGTGCAATGGACGCTCCCAATAATATGATTTCCATCGTGAACAATCTAGCCCGTGTGGACTATAGTAAATGGCGGCCTGATTCAAAGGTGGCTATCGAACGATGTCCAACGGGGGCGATTGTCTGGCTGGATAGAGACGTTGGCCCTGTCAAAGGCACGCAAGCAAGACGCGTCACACGTAAGAGTTCGCTCCCTGTAGGTTAACGGGAGGCGCGGGCTGGATGGCCTGCCCAAGGGGCGGGGGCGTCCAGAAAAAGGTGTGAAAGCCATCTGGCTGCGGCAAGGGTGCGAGCAGACTCTATGTACGAAGGTTTGGCGAGGTTAAATCTGTTAACGAGACACAACAAGGGTTAGAACATGAAAGACGCCAAGGAGACTACCAAGTATCCAGGTATTCGCGAAGCCATGGACGGGAACACCGCCGTTATCATGTGCGAGCGAGAATCCAGTGACGCTGCGGGCGCGTATCCCATCACCCCTTCGACACAAATGGGGGAATATTGGGCCGAAGCGGCCGCGGCTGGACATATCAACATCTCGGACCGGTCGTTGATTTTTATCGAGCCTGAGGGCGAACACGCGGCGGCCGCGGTAACCGCCGGTCTGTCGATGTCGGGTCTGCGGTCCTGCAATTTCTCGTCGGGCCAAGGGATCGCCTACATGCACGAATCGCTGTATGCGGCCGTCGGAAAGCGGCTTACGTATGTCCTCAACATGGGCTGTCGCGCGATGACCAAGTCGACCTTGAATGTGCACGCGGGGCACGACGATTACCATGCCGTAGATGACACCGGGTTCTTCCAACTGTTCGGCAAGAATGTGCAGCGGGTGGCGGACCTTAACATCATTGCGCATAAAATTGCCGAAACGGCGCTGAATCCGGGGATTGTCGCGCAAGACGGGTTCTTGACCACCCACCTTATCGAGTCCCTGGTCCTCCCCGAGCGCGAATTGATCGAGGAATACCTGGGCCGGCCCGATGATATTATCGACACGCCCACTCCAGCGCAGCGCATTATTTATGGCGACAAGCGCCGGCGCATTCCCCTCTTGTGGGATGTCGACAATCCCGTAATGGCGGGAACGGTTCAGAATCAGGACTCGTACATGCAAAGCGTCGCGGCACAACGGCCGTACTTCTTCGACCATATCGCCGACATCGCCGACGAATGCATGGCGGAATTCACCGAGCTGACCGGACGCGAATACAAGCGCATCCTCACACATCGCGTGGAAGACGCCGACTATCTTCTTATCGGTCAAGGCAGCGTTGTGCCAAGCATGGAAGTAGTTGCCGATTACTTGCGCGAAACACGGGACATCAAGGTGGGGGTGATCGATATGGTCATGTTCCGGCCTTTCCCGTCCGATTTGCTTACGCCGTTGCTCAAGGGGCGCAAAGGAGTGGCCGTCCTTGAGCGCGTCGACCAGCCTTTGGCGGAAGACCTGCCGCTTATCCGTGAAGTCCGTGCCGCGGTCAACAAATGCATTGAGAACGCTCGCGCGAACGGTAAAGGCCAGCCGTATCCGAAGCTCGACACGTACGATAAACCAACCGATGTGCCGCCGCTGTACTCGGGTTCCTACGGGATGGGCAGCCGCGACCTGCAGCCCGAGGGAATAATCGGAACCGTAGAAAACATGCTCCCGGACGGCAAACAGAAAAAGATGTTCTATTTGTCGATCGACTTCATACGGGAGAAGGCCTAT
>JAWODE010000471.1:0-4186 GCA_046483455.1 Candidatus Hydrogenedentota bacterium
AATAAAGAAATAACCGTCCACATGTAGCAAATAAGCGTGGATGGGCGCGACATTTTCGGCGGGGATGACAACACAGGCCGAAGGCGCTGAGCCGATGGTGATCCATGCGGGAATGAGCAAGTACGCTTCGAGCATTTGGACATCGCGCTTTTGCGGAAACAGCTCCCCTGTAAGGGAATGCAACCGGTTCAGGCGATAGCCGCCGAGGCGTCCGGGCCATTCCGGCAAACGTTCGGGCGGATAGGTCATACTATCAAGCGCCGCTCTTGCGCGGTTTCTGGCCGCCTCGTAAACGCGAAACGGCAAAGCGTGCGCGCCATACCGCAATCCGATAATGGGCTGTCCGGCTCCTTTCCGTTTGCACTCGATGCTTTCATGAAGTCCAAGTAACGCCGTCTCGCCCAAGGAGAGTTTCTTAGCCTTCCCCACGAAACTCGTGTTTGATGTCGAGCGATGGGTAAACTCAAGGCCGACGCCCGCCGTTTCGCTGGCAGGCCGCACCACCCACTGAATACTGCTGATTCTGCTCCAGGATATGCTGCCCGATTTTTCTCCCTTTCCTTTGCGGTCCAGGATGTCTTCGACCTCGTAGAGCCGGAACGTGTTTGCATTCAGTTTGCGTCCGAATGAAACAGGCTCGAATTGACCGCTTTCAGGGTGGTACATCGTGGAGATGCAATACCGGTGCTGAACATCCTCATGTATAAACCAAACGGCTGCCCGATGGCTGGGTTCCCAAGTGATCGCGGGACCGCTGGTTGAAATCGTTACGGTGTGCAGAGGCAGGGGTTTTTCAGGGACCTCGGCGAGTTCGGCGAGTTTCTTCATGAATGCTTCGCGCTTGTCCTCAGGGATGCTGTCGGCTTGGTTGATGCTCCATGTGCCCTGCGACATGACCGCGTCGCCGGCCATCTCAACGGTCTGCGCGCCATATTGATGGATAATCGTGCCGAGTTTCTCCGCGCCCGGGATGACGCGGATGTGCGTAGCCCCACTGAGTTTGCAGAGACGCTCCCCGCATGCGTATTCGAGCTCGAGGGTGAGTTTGCGGTCGCCCGTTTTGTCTCCCGGCGGGCAATACACGAGGCAGGTCACATCCGCGCTCTCGTCGGGTTCGAGTTCCATGCCGTAATTTACATCTTCGAGGAACCCGCACTCGAGGGGAGCGTTCTTCTCGCCGATGAAAGCGCGGATGCGATTCACGCGGAGCGGTTCGCGCGCCGTGGCGCGAATGCGCACGTTTGTGCGTGTCTGCACACCCACCATGTACGAGGGGAGCGGGGCAATGCTCATGTGCATATCAATGGCGTTTCCGCAGACCGGACAATAGCGGTAGCGTCCCTTGAGGCGACCCCGCGGGAATGTGCAATGCGGACAATAGCCCTGCGTTTCAGTCTTGTTCGAGAGGGAAGGGGAGAGCGTTCGTTGCAGGCGATGACCGCAGGCGTGGCAAAAGGCGCCGCCTTCTTTTAGAAGGGCGCCGCATTTTTCGCAAGCAACGGTTTCCGTTTCGGTCCAAGGCGCTTCCGGCTTGGCGTCATCGGCGGCCAGCCTTGCCAAAAGGGGCACGAACCGGAGCCCCGAATCCTGTTTCATTCGACAGAGATGCATCACCCGTTGGTCCTGAACGGTCTGCTCGCCTATACGCACGCTGTAGGCGGTTTCGACCTCGGGTAGATGCCCGCCTTCGTACTTGTGAAACGTCTTCGTTGTGTAGTCATAAACGTAAATGCGCCGATCCAACGGCTGCGAGAAGCGCACAGGATGCCGGGCCTTGAGCCGGGACTGTTTTTCTTGATGCGTATACGCCAATTCGATATCGAGACTGTATTCGCCGGGCATGACCGTATCGATGCCGAAATCGACCTTTCGATCAAGGAGGAGGGGCTGTTTCTCGCCGGGCGCGATTTCCTGAGCAGGTGTTTCGGCGTACAGGCCCGGCTCCAACACACGATTTGCCAGTTTTACCTCGAGCGAATCGAGCGAGAGGGGCTCGTCCGAACAATTCAATATCCGAAATTCGACAAACGTAGGCACACCCACGAGATATTGCGTCAACGCGTTGATTTCCACAAACACCGGCGTGGCCATGCGCTCAGTGCCGCTGCCGGGGTTTGTACAGCGCGCATAACGGCGCTGCAGCTCTTTACCGCAGGCCGGACACCACGCCGCGATGGTACCGTCCGAAGACATATGAAGATGCCTCCTTCCCAAGCCTATTGTTTCTTTGCTCTCATGTCGTGGTCACACCAGGGGCAGAAGTTGGCCTGAATCGGCACCGGACGCTGGCAATTCGGGCACGGATACTCGCCTTCTTTAATATCGCCGGCCTTGGTTCCACCGGCGGATGACGCAATGGTGGTCTTTCCCTGCTGCCCCAGATTCCGTGACAGCGAGTCAGCCATCCGGGTGAGTTCCTCGGCTCGCTTATTGGACTCTTCACGCAGGGCCTGCTTGTCGGTCTTCAATTCGTCGATTTGGCCCTTCCGCTCTTCCGAGATGGCCGAAGCGACGGCCGCTTCCGTGTTGGACTGCGCGAGGGCGATTTGAACATTTCCGTTGATGGTCGCCAACTGTACCTCGGATTCTTGTTCTTTCTCGAAGCGTTTGTAATCCAGTTCGATTTTCTTTTCTTCCAAAGTCAGGCGTTTCATGGCCTCCATCTGTTCGGTCTCGATACGGGTCATGCGCTCGAGTGACTCGAGCTGGAGGTCGCGTTTGGCGCGTTTGTCTTGCTGCTCGACTTCCTTTTCCGCCTTGACCGCGTCGAGTTCGGTCTTGCGCTGTTCGGTGCGGTTTTGGGCGGTCTCGAGGTCGACTTGCGACCGCTGAACGAGCTGCTCGTATGCGACGACGGCATTGGCGCGCTGCTCGCGGCGTTGTTGTTCGCTTCGTGCCCATGCTTCTTCGAGGTTTTGACGGTTCTGCAGGCGTTCCTGCTCGCGCCGGAAATCCCCTTCGGCCGCGGCGCGCTGTTGTTTGGCCAGGAGAATGCCCATGGCGATCTCGTTCTGGTGATTGACCTGGATTTGCTCGAGTTCCTGGAACCACGCCATGTTTTCCTCGCGGGTCTGCTGCTTTCGCTGGCGCTCTAAGTCTTCGAGTTCGACATTTCTGAGGCGCTTTTTGAGATTCAGTTCGTGGCGGGCCTGGTTCACGGTCTCCACGCGCTCGGCATCGCTTAAAACGGCGCGGATTCCGTATTGATTGTCGAGTTCACGCACTTCTTTGGCGTATTCGATATCGCTCTTTTTCTGGATAAGCTTCTGCTCGGTGTCTAATTCGGCCACACGTCTGCGGATGGCGACTTTCTCGGCCAGAAAGTCCGCGCCGCGGTTGCCCATGTACACCTCGCCGCGCTCTTCCTGGAGTTTCTCGTAATGGTCCCCGCCGAAATCGACGAAATTAATTTGCAGCAAATCCAGCCCGTACCGGTCCAAGGTCACCATCATGGCGTCGCGGAGCTGCTCCTCCAACTCATCGCGCCAGGCGAGATTGCCGTACATTTCCTCGATCGAATGGTGTGTGATCAATGCCCGCATGACATCGTGCAATTCCTGCGCGACGGCGTCTTCGAGCATCTGGAACGTCACCCGGCGTTTGTGACCTTCAAAGAACTGGCGCACGAACGCCTGGTGGTCTTTGATCCGAAGAACCGCCTGGACCGTCACGTCCAGCCGGGCATTGTTGGCGTCCGTAAGACCCCGGAACGCCGGCCGCAACACCAAATCGGCCGCGCTGAACAGCAGAATCGACGAGGGACGCGTGACCTTCAGAATGTGATCGAGTGTCTGGGTGCCCCATTCGACATTTTTCGTGACGCGCCCGTTCTTTTCGATACACCCGATGGTTCCCGGTTCGACCGTGACTCGTTTGCTGAGAAACCCCTTCAGATTCTGCGGGTCCACGCGGACCGCGAGTTCCTCCGGTTCCCGCACCCAGCAATTGCCCACGATTCGAGGCGGGCGCGACTGCTGCATGTCGGCTCCACAGTTCCAACAGAACCGGCTGCCCCGGCCGGCTTTCTTGCCGCACTCCGGACAATTCACCAAGCTGTTGGGGCCCGCCCAGCCGCACTTCGAGCAGAAATTCGCCCGCTTTTTGACCCGTGCATTACAATCGGGATTCGGACAAGGATCGGAAAACACGCCCATGATTAAGCTCCTTCCCAATAAGCGCTGATTGC
>JAWODE010000571.1:0-4796 GCA_046483455.1 Candidatus Hydrogenedentota bacterium
CAGCGGTGGTGTGTGGCGTGGGAGTGTTTAGCCTCTGTGCCGCATCACGACTCGCGACGCAATATGGCCCGAGTGCATCGGACGAAGCAGGCGCCGGTGTCAAAATCTCCTCGTTAGAATGGGGCGCGATAATGACGTTGGGGTTTTTCATCGTCTTTGCGGCCTTTTTGAGCTTCTTTCCGGCGATCCGAAAAGCGGGGGTATGGCGCCTTGGCATTTCGACGGGAGTGGGGTGTTGCGCATTCGGCTTCTACGGCCAGCAATTGTCCGTCTTGGATTACTCGTATGTGGTCGCGGGTTTCCTCTGGGGAATGGCAACCCTTATATCGGTTCTAATGGGAACATGTGTTTTCGCTGTCACAAAAACTCCAAAGCGCCTGCGTCGTATTAGCGCGGTTTGGGTACTTTTTATTGGACTGGCTTGCCTTGGTGCGCTGTTTTCAGCAATAGACCCCTATCGTATGGCGAAGCCGGAGCCCCAAAAAGAAACAGACGCCCCGAAAGCGCCCAAAAGCACTCCTGCCGAAAACTTTGACGAGTCGTTCGTTTCCGCTCGGCACGCGATACCCCGTGTCATACTCATTACAATCGACACCTTGCGGCGCGACAAGTTGGGCTGCTACGGGGAATGCAACTGTAGCCCCAACATTGATGCCTTTGCCGAAGAAGCCATAATCTTCGATCATTGCCTTGCTCCCAGTCCTTGGACTTTGCCCTCTCTCGCCTCGCTCCATACCGGTCTGGCGCCCGGCGCTCATGGAGCGATCACTCCGCACGGAAGCCTTTCAAAGAAGCTCGACACGCTTGCGGAGAAAATGATTTCCGAGCGTTACTTAACCAGCGCTGTGGTCGCTAACATATTCCTCGCCAAGCCATATGGATTCGATCAAGGATTTGAACGCTATATGAAGGCTAATGAACTGCGAACAAGCACCGAATATGTCACCGAAAACGCGGAGAAATGGATAAAGGCAAACCGCGAGCAGGACTTCTTCCTGTGGCTGCACTATTTGGACCCCCATCAAGCTTACCGACCCATTGAAGAATTTGTCCCAGAGGATCCGGTCGCGGATAGGCTGCTGGAGGAATGGCCGCTTATTTTCCAGGTGCGTGCCGGAAAAACGCGTTTTAGCCGACCCGAGATGCAGGCCATGGAAGCGTTGTATGACGGTGAGGTGCGCTATGTTGATAACCGAGTGGGGCGTCTTTTTGGTTTGCTCAAAGAATGGGGACTGTATGACAATTCCCTAATCATCATCTCCGCCGATCACGGCGAAGAATTCTGGGAACACGGGTGCTGGGAGCATGGACACTCCCTCTATGATGAACTTCTCCGTGTGCCGCTATTGATCCGCTTACCGGGAGGCCGCTTGCGAAATACATACATCGACGCCCCCGTTCCATTGACGGCTGTTTATGCGACCATTTTGGACCTTTGCGGTATCTCCTACGACAGAGAGGCGGTTTCCGCATGTTCATTGGCTCCGTTTCTCCGTGACGAGAGCGGGGCGTTTTTTTATCCCCATCACAAAGCCGCATACCCGATGGTTTACGAGCCCAAAGAATCCTTGCATTTCGGCCCCTGGAAATACATCCGCGCAATGACTACGGACAGGGAAGAACTTTATAATCTCCAAGAGGACCCAGAAGAACAGCATAACATCGCCTATACGATGCCGGAACAGCTCGCGGAGGCTCGCGCCATACTCAGCGAGATAGCCGACGAGGAAGCCGCTCTCCGTGAGCACTGGGGTATAGAAGGTCCAACCACTATCGAATTGGACAAAGAGACCATTCAAGAGCTAAGCGACATGGGATATTTGTAGATAGTCGTTCACCGAATGGTCCCGTGGCACAAATGATATGCTTGTCCACCTCCATTAACTCCCAACCTGTGAACTCAGCTCGTAGGGTGAACGTTCATGCGGACATTTGCACATGAGCGCGAAGGAACCGAAACGGAAGTCCATGTTTGACGGGGTGGTTTTAAAATGTACGTCCACGGGGCGCCTCTCGGAAGCCCTCTGGATTCCTGCTTGCGCAGGAATGACGGGGGAAACCGCGCCTCTTCCTTCTCGCACCGCCCCCACGTCATCCCTGAAAAAGCAGAAAAAGGAAGTGAGGGTTATACTCACATACCCCCAGCGCGAAGCGGACATTTCTATTTTGCATTGACATCCGCTTCATTGAACAACTTTTCATGGTCTGCTACGCTCTACGATGGTTTTTATTCGAGAGGACGCTTATGACAGTTCCATTTCTTGACTTGCGCGCGCAATACCAGCGCATAAAAAACGACATTGATCAAGTCGTCGCCGAAATCTTCGAGTCTCAGCAATTTATCGGCGGCCCGAAAGTGGAGGCGCTGGAGCGGGCGATCGCGGAGTATGTTGGGGCATCGTTCGCCGTCGGGGTTGCTTCAGGCACCGATGCACTATTGCTGCTGTTAAAGGCCGCCGAAGCAGCTGCAGGCGCAGAGGTTATTACTACCCCGTTTACGTTTTTTGCGACTGCCGGAGCGATCTTTAATGCCGGCGCCCGGCCGGTTTTCGTCGACATCGATCCGCGAACGTATAACATCGATGCTTCCCAAATCGAGGAGAAAATCAACGAGCGGACGCGGGCCATTTTGCCCATCCATTTATTTGGACAATGCGCCGATATGGACCGCATATTGGAATTGGCGGAAAAGTATAACGTCTTTGTAATCGAAGATGCTGCGCAATCCATCGGGGCTGAGTACAAGGGACGCCCCGCATGCAGCATGGGCCACGGAGGAGCCTTGAGCTTCTTTCCAAGTAAGAATCTGGGGGCCGCAGGAGACGGGGGCATGGCGGTAACCCAGGACGCTGCTATCGAGTCCCGGGTGCGGTTGTTGCGGAATCATGGGGCTTCCGAGACCTATTACCACCAACTTGTTGGCACAAACAGCCGGCTTGACGCCCTGCAGGCAGGGGTGCTGCTGGTCAAATTGCGCCACCTCGACCAGTGGATCGATGAACGCCGGGCAAATGCGACGTATTACAATCAAAAATTCGCTGAGATGCCCGAGGTGATTACCCCTTACGTGTCACCGGATTGCCATCATGTTTACAATCAGTACATTATTCGCCTCCCGAAAAGAGACGAGGCTCGCAAACTGTTTGCCGAACGCGGCGTAGGATGCTCGGTTTATTATCCACGACCATTGCACCGCCAGGAATGCTTTCTGGAATTGGACTACGCTGAAAACGACTTCCCCAATTCGAGCGCGGCATGCGAGGAGGTCCTGGCGCTACCGATCTATCCGGAACTATCCCGGGAACAGCAAGACGAAGTGGTGGCAACGGTAAAAGAGCATCTTACCTCGCTTTAAGGCAGCATCTCCCCCGCTCCCTCAATGGCGGTATTGATCATCACGCTGTCGCTCGCCTCTGCGGTGGAAGTCGGCTTTAACAACCCCGAAATCGCCGCGTATTCAGGACTCACGATTGTATGGCGGAGGTGTTCCGCGATTATTGCTGATTGGCTCTGTGGACAAAGGGCCAGAACCGAGCCAGCGAGCCCGGCGCCGGTAAGCGATGCTCCGTAAGCGCCCGCTTCCAGTGCCGCATCCACCAGAAAATCCAAAGCGCGTGTGCTGGCTCCATATGCTCCCGCACATTGTTCGATGGGCATCTTGCTTTCAGCAAGTCTGGTTAGCGCTCGATCACTTGTGTCGAAGACATAAGGGGACCCATCTTCTTTCACCCGTCGGTCTCCATCGTGGCCAATGCACATCAGTTTTCCGGCACGCCTCCAATCGGCCCGAGCGATGGCCTGCGGGAAAACGCGCGCACGCTCCGACTCAGCGATACCGAAGAGAAGCGGTCCACGAATACGAAAAGTATCGGGACGTTCTTCCTCGGCAATGTTTCCAAAATGCTGCGCGTAAAGAGCTTCCAGTTCCGGAATATCATAGCGTTTCCGTAACTCACTGAGGCGTATACGTTCGGGAATACGCAAAAGAACCTGATAGATAAGGGAAAGTCCATCGTTTTCCTGCCATACGGCGGGCGAAAGGTCCGAAAGGGCAGCAATTTGCTCCACCCTCTCAGCGCTTACCCCAAGACCAGCCAGTTCCCGGCGCGAGACATGCAAGGCGAGGCTATACGCGAAACGATTGCGGGTATAGTCAATCAGCTGCTTCCCACTGATGCTACCCTGCGTCCTGGAATCGATCACCAAGATGTCTACTTCTTCTGGAATTACGTAGCTGCGGGCGGACGACACGTCAAGGCGCGTGGGCTGTAGGGCCACATGCACGCACGTACCGGCGGCCCCGAGCACCATGGCCGTCTGGTCACTCACACCGCATCGCGAGCCGGCGTACCATTCGCCGTCGCGGGCGGCCAAAATCACCTCTTCGGGCGGCATAGTGCGGCCCATCCAGTGCGAGAAGGCCAAGACGAGACTCGTACATAAGGCCGCGGAGGAACTCAAAGCGGCACCGTGCGGCAAATTGCTTCCGATCGCCAGGTACAAATCGGGGACTATGCACTCCCGCAGGCGGTATTGGACGTTGAGAGCGCATCCCTCGACGTAGTTTTGCCAGGAGTCCGTGTTCTGGACGACACGACGCCGGACACCTGGAGCGGTGATGAATTCATTCCAGGAAGCTTGAAAGGACGAGGCTTTTGAAAGCTTTCGAAGGGAAAAAGAAATTTCAGAGAAATGGGGATTGGTATTCACAGCGGTTGTCACGGGATCTTTTGATACAGCGGCCACTATGACGGTTTCGTGTTGATGGGTCATCAGGTTGAGGAAACCGCCATGCG
>JAWODE010000583.1:0-21226 GCA_046483455.1 Candidatus Hydrogenedentota bacterium
AGTAGTCGTTGGCCAGCTCGTCGAGGGCGGACAGTTCTTCCGGCGTGCCGACGAGGATTCTATCGCCGGCGGGGAGAAAATCGAGCCCATATTGGCGCAGGAGGGCATCGAGAGCCGCGCACAGGGGTACATCGCGCAGATTGCAGTAGAACACGTACCAGTTTGCCTCGGGCAGCACGACCAGTTCCGGCGGCTCGTCCTCGGGCCGGCGAATCTCGACGAATTCCGAGCCCATGGCGATAACAGCCTTGCCGGAACCCGCGAGGAATTCGAGGACGCGGACGAGTTTTTCGCCTTCGAACTCGATGCTGACGGGGCCTCGCAGGGCTTTCGTAGTCTTCCCGCTTTCCGGCGGCTCGGCGCTTCGGTCCCATTTCCAGTGGACGAGGCCTTCGGAAGGCGACTCCGCCTCGAGCGGCTCTGGGGCGTTTTCAGGCTCGGTGCGGTCCGCTTGGGCAAGCATGGCCGCCGAGGTGGAAGGTCCGGGGTACGGGTCGGACGGGTCGGACGGGTCGAACAGGTCTGACGCGTCGGACGGGGCGGAGAGTTTAGACGAAGGAGACACGCCCGCTTGGGCGACGGGCTGGTCGTGGTTGCTGTAGTAAACGTAACCGCCGACGACTAATGAGGCCAGGGCGGCGAGGACGGCCGCCCATGCAAGACCCGCCAGTGAAGCCGAAAACCCGGTCTGGGCTGCGGTCGCGCCAGAGAACAAGCCTCCCTTGGCCAACCACGCGGCATTGCCGAAGGGGGTGGCCGCCAGCACGGTTTTCTCGAGCTCCGGACGCGGCTTTTCTTCGCCCAAAGCCTCTTCAATAGCCCCTGCCACTTGCTCCCGAAGCTTTTCGCGGCCCAATTGGAGGCGTTTTTTTCATGGCGCTCTCGGAGATGTCGAGAAATAGAGCGGCTTCGGCGACGGAATGGCCGCCGATGTAGAAGAGATACAGCGCTTCGCGGTATTTGTCCGGCAGGGCTTCGAGGTTCCGGCGCACGAAAGCGCGGATCTCTTCGCGTTGCGCGGATTCTGACGGCGGCGCTTCGGTAGATGCATCGCTCGTTCTTTCTCCGAGGTTGGCCACGGCGTTCTTCTCGCGGGTGCGTTTGCGCAGCCATTCGAGGCAGCGGGTGCGCGCAATCTGCCCCAGCCACGCGCCGAAGGCGTTGGGTTCGCGTATCGTATTGAGCCGCAGGTAGCTGCGAACAAAGCTCTCCTGCACCAAGTCTTCGCAATCGGAAGGGTTGTGGACGTAGCTCGCGCATAGAGCCCAAACCTTGCGCGCGTAACGGTCGACAATTTCCCCGAAACGCTCCTCGTCTCCCGCGAGAATCTTTTTGACCAGTTCGGCATCGTTCATGACGACTCTCCCTGCCCTGAGGTTTCTATCATACAGGATGCCGCAGCCACCGCTTAGGTGAAAATCAGCGAGGCCACACCAATGGTTGTTTTTGACACCCTATGCTTGATTGACAGCGTGAAACGGCCGGATTACGCACCATTCAGCATGCCGTGTTGTCCTCTGAAAGGAAATCTCCGAGACGGCGAAAACTATGGCTTGTCATGGACGAGGCCGGGGACTTTATTTAGGTCCAGCGAACAATAGGCACATTTGTGTATTGACATTTCCGAGGAATCATGATATTTACACTACACAGGCGTTGAGTTTTTCGGTGCAAAACTTGATGTCTGAGCCTGGAGTATAATTGCGGGCTGCTTCTTAATTAACTGAGGGGGCAAGCGGCATGGCATACTCGCGCAAGGCATACGTGGATGTGGGGAGCCCATTCCATCCTGTCCGATTAATTCTCCATGAATTTCTGTCACGCCTCGTCTTCTCTCTCTCTATTCCCGCAATGGCATCGCACACGGTTCCAAAGAGACCAGGACGGCCTCTTGAAGCATAACCCCATGTCGGCAAGCGCGGGAGGCGCTGCTCGACAGGCGTAGGCGAATTCCAGCCAGCCGCCGGGATTTCGCCGGGAGGGTTGGGGTGTACCGCTTCATATCAGACGGTGGTCTGCGTACGCTCGCACGGAACTTGAGCGAAACGTACGAGGTCTATGTTCCCGTCGAAACAGTGAAGGGGACCGTTTATACCCGCATCGAGTCCTTGTCCGAGGATGGATTGGACCCCAGGGGCGTTCGCGCCGTCGATCCCTTAAAAGCGTTCTTCTTCAAACCGCGCCAGCAGGTGGCGAAAGGATTCGAGGGCGGTGTTCCAAAGAAGAAAACACGGCCAGCCTGCATCATTGGCGCGAAAGCATGCGACCTCAAGGGGTTTCGCGTTCAGGATTTCGTGTTCACGAACACGGACTTTGCTGACCCTTTCTACGTATCGGCACGCCGGGAAACATTAATCATCGCCTGCGACTGCACCTTCGCCCTCGACACCTGTTTCTGCACGGCTTTCGACGAGAAACCGTTCCCCCAGTCCGATTTCGACCTCGCGTTGAGCCCCGTCGACGGGGGATATGTGCTCGAAGTCGGTTCTGAGAAGGGCCAGGCAGTCGCCGACACACACCCGGACCTCTTCGAGGAAGGTACACGAGAGCACCTTGAAGCCCGTCAAAAGAACCGAGAGGCCGTCACGAAGGCGGTAGACAAAAACCTGTGCAGCAAAGGCATTCCAAAACAACAAGAACTCGAGGGCGGCATGGAACGCCATCGGGAGAGCGCTCTCTGGGCGGAGGAGGCGGAACGCTGCGTCGAATGCGGGGCATGCAACACCATTTGCCCCACATGCCACTGCTTCCTCTTGAACGATCAGGGCGACGAGGCCCGGCTGGCCCGCTTTCGCTCCTGGGATTCATGCCTCCTGAAAGGTTTCGCCCGCGTGGCGGGCGGCGCCAATCCCCGCGCCCATTTGCCCGAACGGCTGCGAAACCGGTTCGAGAAAAAATTTTGGTATTTCCCCCGCGTGGCGGACATCTACGCTTGCACGGGGTGTGGTAGGTGTGTGTCGGCATGTCCGGCGAAAATAGACATTCGAGAAGTGATGCGGAAATTGGCGGACCATGTGCAATAACAGCAATCCCTATAGGCTTATTCGGACCGAAGTCCTCGAGGTAGTCGAGGAAACGCCCACCATCAAGACACTGCACATGAGGCCCGAAGAGCCCATCCCCTTCAAGGCGGGCCAGTTCATCGAAATGGCCGTGCCGGGGGTCGGCGAGGCGCCGTTCACGCCTTCGTCACGGTCTTCCCAGACCGATGAAATCTCCATCACCGTCATGCGGGTGGGCAAGGTCACCCAAAAAATTCACCAGCTCGATTCCGGCGCTCTCGTGGGATTGCGCGGTCCCTACGGCTCCAAGTATCCCCTTGATGAATTCGAGGGACGCGAAATACTGGTGGTGGGCGGGGGATGCGGCTTTGCCCCCTTGCGAAGTCTGATGTATTCGCTCTTCGAAATGTCCGGGCGATTCAAAAGTCTGTATTTTCGCGGAGGCTGTAGAAAACCGAACGAATTGCTGTACCGCGAAGAGATGGAGACGTGGGCGGCGCGTGACGATTTGAACATGGAATTGACCGTTGATGAAGGCGACCAAACCTGGCAGGGGCCCGTGGGTGTTGTGACCACGATTCTGGATGACGTAGCCATGGACTATACACAGGGGATCGCGATTGTTTGCGGCCCTCCGGTCATGATGAAATTCGCCACCTTCAAAGTTTTGGAAATGGGATTTGCGGAAGAGAATATCTTCCTTTCCATGGAGAAAAACATGTCGTGCGGCATCGGTAAATGCGGCCATTGCCGACTGGGCATCTATTACTGCTGCAAAGACGGGCCGGTGTTCCGATACAGCCAGATCAAGGACTTTGCGGAGATTTGGGATTGAGAATCCATGCACACAAGCGCTGAACAAATTTATCACGGCAAATTGAACCTCGCACCCGCTGAGGACGAAGACCTTCGCCTGTTCGTCGACCTCGATATTTGTGCCTCGGCAAAATGCAAATGCTGCGAGGTGCAGTGCAGTTACTTCTATCATCCCGACAACAACGGGGCGGCTTGCCTGCTCGAACTCGCCACGTATAGCCTGGTGTGCCGCCGTTGCGATGAGCCGCACTGCGTGAATGCGTGTCCCCAGGATGCCCTCGAGCAACAGCCCGACAAGAACAAGCTGCTTGTGCGGCATACCATGCGTTGCGTGAGTTGCGGGAGTTGTTCGCTCGCATGTCCCTACGGGACCATCTATCCGGAACATGTGGCGAGGGTTGCCCACAATTGCGATTTTTGCCTCGATCGCCGCGACAAGGAAGGCGAGCCGCTGTGCGTCGCAACGTGTCCGCACGGCGCCCTTTCCCTGCGAAAGGCCTCGGAACCCTTGGACGAAAATACCTTTCTGGTTGGCGACAATCTCATCGTACATTCGACACATTGGGAGAGGGAAAAGGTCTAAATGTATGCGTATCCGATATATTTGATCGTTTTCGGTTTCGGTTTGACGGGGATATTGGGGCTGTTCGCCTGCTGGCTCGACCGGAAGGTGACAGCGCGGGTGCAGTACCGTGTCGGGCCTCCTCTGCTCCAGCCCATCATCGACATTGTGAAATTGTTGGGCAAAGAGACGCTCATCCCCACCGGAGCTTACAAACCGTTGTTTATGGCGGCTCCGCTCATCAGTTTTACCGGCGTGGTAGTAGTCTCGACGTTGTTATGGGTTACGGTATTTCGTCCCCAAGCGATGTTCACCGGCGACATTATCGTCGTGATATACCTGCTGGCCGTGCCTTCTCTGGGCATTATTCTCGGCGGATTCGCTTCGGGCAATCCTTTGGCCGCCTTGGGCGCCTCGCGCGAGATGAAATTGGTCCTGGCATACGAACTAACCTTTGTGATCGCGTTGTTGGTGCCGGTCATCCTTTCGGAATACTCGCTGACACTTCCGGCAATCGCCCTGCACCAACAGGAAACAGGCGCGTTTGTGTTCCGGCCCAGCGGGTTGGTGGCGTTTGTCGTGGTGTTACTGTGCAGCCAGGCCAAGATAGCTTTGGTCCCTTTCGATGTGGCCGAAGCGGAAACCGAGCTGGCAAGCGGCCTTTTGATCGAATATGCGGGCCCCGCTCTCGCTCTCTATCGGCTAAGCAAAAACATGCTCTTCGCCACGCTTCCGCTGTTTTTGATTCTTATGTTTCTCGGCGGCATCTCGCTGGAAGGCCTGGGACTGCTGTGGGCCGCCCTGAAACTCATCGGCATCGTGGCAATTATCACCGTGATTCGCAACACGAACCCGCGGGTGCGCATCGATCAGGCCCTGCGATTTTTCTGGGGGCCTGTCACACTCATAGCGATGGTGGCCGTTGCACTTGCGTTGTACGGATGGTAAACAGGAAGGACATCGACTATGGCGATGATGCTTAAAGCGCTTTTGAAGTCCCCCTGGGTGTTCCATCTCTCGACGGGAAGCTGCAACAACTGCGATATCGAGGTACTGGATTGTCTTACACCGCGCTTCGACATCGAGCGGTTCGGCATGCTGCTCGCGGGCAGCATCAAGCACGCCGATGTCTTGTTAATCACGGGTTCCTGTAACCGCCAGTCGGTCGAGCGTCTGAAGCGCTTGTATGAGCAGGTTCCCAAGCCCTGTCTGGTGGTGGCGATAGGCGAATGCGCGATGTCGCGGGGGATGTTTATCGACAGTTACAACTGTCCTGTGCCCCTGGACAAGATTGTGCCGGTAGACGCCTACATACCGGGCTGTCCACCGAAACCGGAGGCGATCATCGGAGGAGTGGTGAAATTGATCGAGAAGGTGAGGAGCGCGAAATGAAGCGCGAAGACGTATTGCAAGAACTCCAGACCAGCCACAGGGAAGCCATTC
Organism: Candidatus Hydrogenedentota bacterium; assembly: GCA_046483455.1. Lineage (GTDB taxonomy): Bacteria > Hydrogenedentota > Hydrogenedentia > Hydrogenedentales > SLHB01 > UBA2224. Next base: position 5,824 of record JAWODE010000583.1, read on the forward strand.
TCGCCGTGGAGGAGAAATCCGCCAAACGGGTCTATATCGAAATCCAGCCGGAGGCCCTTCACAAGATGGCGAGCCACCTGTTCTGGGATTTGGGTGCACGTTTCAATACCGCCTCGGGAGTCGATACGCGCAGCCACATCGAGATTCTCTACCACTTCATCCTCGAGGAGATCAATCTGCTGATATCGCTTCGAGTAAAGCTCGACCGCGAGCACCCGAAGATTGTTTCGCTGACATCGTGTTTTGAGGCAGCCAATTGGATAGAGCGGGAAATCCACGAGCTTCTTGGCGTCGAGTTCGTGGACCACCCCGACCCGCGAAGGCTGTTGCTGCCTGACAACTGGCCGGAAGGCGTGTTTCCCCTACGACAGGATTACCGCGAATGGGACCCGCAAGCGATCCGGGATAGAGGTGTGTAATGACCAAAACCATCATCCCCATCGGACCGTATCATCCGCTTCAGGAAGAACCCGAGTTCTTCACCCTGACAGTCGAGGGAGAGCAAGTGGTCGATATCGACGCCCGCATAGGTTACAACCACCGCGGCATCGAAAAGCTGTCTGAATCGAAGACCTTTGACCAGAGCACCTTCGTGATCGAGCGCATTTGCGGAATCTGCAGCACCAGTCATCCCTTCGCCTACACGCGCGCCGTCGAAAACATTTTCCCCATGGAGGTACCCGAGCGGGCGAAGTATATCCGCACCATCATCGCGGAGGGGGAGCGTATCCATTCCCACCTGCTGTGGCTGGGTCTTGCGGGACATTTCCTCGGATACAACACGGTCTATATGTGGGCATGGAAGCTGCGAGAGGAAATCCTCGACGTGATGGAAATCCTGTCAGGCAACCGCAACAACTATGCAATGTTCAAACCCGGCGGTGTCCGACGAGACATCAAGGCAAAAGATATTCCGCCCGTCGTGAAAAAACTCGACTCGATGGTGCCAACCATGGAAATGCTGAAGAACGCGGTCATTGACGATCCCGTCCTCCACGCGCGCACCAAGAATGTTGGCGTACTGAGCAAAGAGGATTCCATACGCTACAGCGCTCTGGGCCCCACCTCCCGGGCATCGGGCGTCGCGCGCGATGTGCGAAAAGACTGCCCTTATGGAGCATACGATCGCGTCGAATGGGACATGATCGTCACCGAAAACGGCGATGTTTTCGACAAAACGCTCGTGCGCATCCTGGAAATACTGGAAGCCATCAAAATCATGAAGACCTGCCTGACCAGCCTTCCCCCCGGCGAGATCGACGCCAAAATCACATCGGTTCCTCCGGGGGAAGGCATTGGCCACGTGGAAGCCCCCCGGGGCGAGACGTTTCATTATGTGCGAAGCGATGGCACGAACCGGCCTGTTCGCCATAAGGTGCGCGCTCCCACATTTATGAACCTCCCGACCTTCAAAGCCACCATCGTCGGAGAAACCATCTCTGACGCAACCATTATTCTGGCGTCCATCGACCCCTGCTACTGCTGCACCGAGCGCATGGCCGTGCGTGACGACGCCGGACAAAGATTATTTGACGGCCGGGAGCTTATTCGCCTTTCCCGGGAAAAGACCGCGCGCATCCGCCGCGAAATGGGTGTTGAAACGCCATGAAGTGGGATCAATTCTTCAGAGCAGACGCCTTAGCCGTGATCGCGTCGGCATGCGTGGTCTTCTATACCCTTCTGACCATCATATACTCGGTGGGATACATGCGTGGCCGCAAGGGCTTGGTCCGCTATTACGTCTACCTTGTTGTTACGGCGGTTTTATCGATCGCGGCGGTCATGTCTGACAACTTGGTTCTGTTCATGACGTTCTGGGGCCTGCTTGCCCTTTTCCTTTATCTTCTCATCAACCAGGGCGCAGGGGCGCAAGCCTCGCAAACCGCGAAGAAGACCTTCATCATCATCGGCGGAACGGATACTCTCATGTTGCTGGGTCTCGCGTTTGTGTGGGCCTTAACAGAGATGCCCGAACTCTCGCGGCTTGCCATGACAACCGTGAGCATTCCCGTTGCCACGGGAACTGCTGTCGCGGCGTATCTGCTGCTGCTTTCGGGGACGTTAGCAAAAGCCGGCGCTATGCCGTTTCACACGTGGGTACCGGATATGGCCGAGAACGCGCCGTTGCCCACCGTAGCATTCCTCCCCGCATCGCTGGATAAACTGGTCGGCATTTACTTCCTGCTCCGGCTGAACCTCGACATGTTCGTGCTGCGTCCGGGCATGCAAGGCTTACTCATGTTCATCGGAAGCTTCACGATCATTGCGGCGGTGATGATGGCACTGGTGCAGCACGACCTGCGCCGCCTGCTTGGCTATCACGCCGTAAGCCAGGTGGGCTACATGGTGCTTGGAATCGCCACGGGAGTGCCCTTGGGCATCGCCGGGGGGACGTTCCATATGCTCAACCATACGCTCTACAAGACCGGTCTTTTCTTCGCCGGCGGCGCGGTTATTCATGATTCCGGCACGGGAGACCTCGACAAGCTTGGCGGATATGCGCGGAAGATGCCGATTGTATTCTGGTCGTTCTTTGTTTGCGCGCTGGCCATCGCGGGCGTGCCCCCCCTAAATGGCTTTGTATCGAAATGGATGATTTATCAAAGCCTGGTGCAAACCGGCGAGAGTGGCGGCGGTTTGTGGCCGGTATGGCTTGCGGCGGCGATGTTCGGGAGTGCGTTGACCCTCGCCAGTTTCATGAAAGTACTCTACGCTGTATTCCTTGCGCCCCCGGCCGGGACCCTGCCGGAAAAGGAAGAAGCGTCGCCGTTCCTGTGGAGCCCACCCGCGATTCTGGCGGCGGTGTGCGTGGTGTTCGGCGTCTTGGCCTTCCGGCTGCCCCTGCGCTACCTGATTGACCCTGTGGTGGACATGCCTATGGCGTATTCGGGCGACTGGCATTCCGTGGTCGGAGCGGTCTTGATTCTCCTTGGCCTGCTCGTCGGCATCGGTGTGTATGCCGCCGGCAAAATTTTCAAAACGCGCACCGTCGAGCCGTTCATCGGCGGGGAAGTATTGGCAAACCAGCCGCACATGCGCCTTTCCGGCGTGGATTTCTATCTGACCGTCGAAAAGGCCCCCTTCCTGAAAACTGCATACGAGGCGGCTCTCAAAAAGGCCTTCGATGTGTATGAACTCGGCACAAAGGCCACTTTTGGGGTAAGCAAAGTGTTTTCAGGGGCGCACAGCGGCGAATTGCAGGTCTATCTCGCCTGGTGCCTTCTGGGAATGATCGTATTGCTTCTTATGATGATGGGGTGGTCGCCATGATAGCCATTTACGCGATCTTGACCGTGATGATTATCGGAGCCGTGATCGTTATCCATGTGCGCGATCTGCTCTCTTCGGTTATCGCCGTGGGAGTCGTCGGGCTCGGACTGTCTCTGATCGCATTGATCGCCAAGGCCCCGGACGTGGCGATTACCCAGTTGGTCGTCGAGATCATCACCGTGGTCATCCTGATTCGCGCCACCATCCGTAGGGGACTTCCCCGTTCGCCCCACGAGAGCAACCTGTTAATGGCAGGGCTCGCGGCTGTCTTCGCAATTATCTTTCTTATTGCCGCCGCGATCAGTATTACGGAACTCCCGCCGTTGGGAATGCCCACCATGCGCGTATCCGAGCATTATCTGACGGATGGGATCGCCGAAACAGGCACCGTGAATATCGTTTCGGCGGTTCTGCTCGATTACCGGGCCTACGATACCTTGGGCGAGACGACCGTGTTGTTCGCCGCCGTGATGGGTACCCTCGCCGTGGTCCGGCGTGTCGGAAGAAAGGATAGAGACATCGATGATACACCCGCGGCAGAATAACGAAATTCACCAGACCGGCATGTCGCTGATCGTAAAAACCGTCACGCGGCTCACGGTCGGCCTTATCTTGCTCTATGGGATCTACATTGTGCTGTACGGGCACCTGACGCATGGGGGAGGCTTTCCGGGCGGAGTAATCATCGCCCTTTCCTTCGTCCATCTGCTTTTGGCGTTCGGCCGAAAACAGGCCTTTCAGGCCGTCGCGGACAGCAAGGCCGTAACCATACAAAGCATCGGGGCCGTCGTTTTTATTGCAATAGCTCTTCTGGGTTTCGCGGGCGGGCATTTTTTGGGCAACGTCTTGCCGAAAGGCGAACCGCACAGCCTGTTAAGCGCAGGAACAATGCCCCTGAATAACATCGCCATATGTCTCAAGGTTTTGGGCGGACTATACGCGATCTTTCTTGCATTGATAATTCTCAACCCCGAATCGGAGCAGTAGCCATGGCAGCTTATTTCTTATGTATCGTCCTCTTCTCTTTGGGCATTTATTGCGTCCTGGTGAAACGGAACATCATCAAGATCGTCTTGGGGATCGCCATTGCCGAGTACGCCGTAAATCTTTTCTTCATTCTTGCCTCTTACCGCGTAGGGGGCGCGGTCCCGATTTTCGAGCCCGGCTCTCGTCTCGACGCCCCGCCGATGGTCGACCCGTTGCCGCAGGCGCTGGTACTCACGGCGATTGTCATCGGATTGGCGACCACGGCCCTGACGGCAGCCATCGCCATGCGCATTTATGACAAATACGGGACCTATGACATCGACGAAATCAAGGAGTTAAAAGGCTGATGGATAACGCCGCATTCATACCCCTAGTGGTAGCCCTCCCACTTGCAGGAGCATTTCTTACCGCCTTACTAACGCGTAAACACGAGTGGATTGCGGAACGTATCGCCCTTTTAACCGGTTTCCTGGCCTTACTCGTTTCGATATACGCAGTACACGCCGCCGCTACGCAAAATGTTCTGGTTTGCAGCGTGGGCGGATGGGCGCCGCCGTTCGGTATCTCCATGGTGCTTGACGGACTCTCGGCATTTATGCTGATAACGGTCAACACGGTAGCTTTCCTGGTAATGGTGTTCTGTATTGACTATATCCGCCGCTTCACCGCCAAGTGGAATTTCTATGCGCTGTTTCTTCTCATGATCGCGGGCATGAACGGCGTGATTGTCACCGGCGACATTTTCAACCTCTATGTGTTCCTGGAAATCGCTGCCGTGGCCAGTTATGGATTGGTCGCCTTTGGTACAGAGAAACATGCCCTCGAAGCCGCCTTCAAGTATGCGGTCATGGGCACCATTGCTTCCTTGTTTATTTTATTGGGCATTGCGATGCTGTACGCCCATACCTCGACCCTCAATATGGCCGACATGGCCGCTGTTCTGACGACTGTCGATACCGGGCCTCTGTTGGTGCTGGTAAGCATGTTGTTTCTCTTGGGATTCGGCATGAAAGCGGCCGTGGTCCCATTTCACGCATGGCTTCCGGATGCGCATCCTTCGGCCCCGGCGCCCATCTCGGCCATGCTTTCAGGGGTTTTGATCAAGGCACTGGGTGTGTACGCCCTGTGCCGCATTTTTTTCAACGTGTTCGGCGCCCCAGAGCGTATTCTCTCTATTTTGATGATCCTCGGAACCCTTTCGATGGTATTGGGGGTATTTCTCGCCATCGGCCAATGGGACCTCAAGCGCTTGCTTGCGTATCACTCGATCAGCCAGATAGGCTACGTTATCCTCGGCATTGGACTGGGCACTCCACTCGGCATCATGGGCGGTCTTTTCCATCTTCTCAACCACTCCCTGTTCAAATCGCTGTTATTCCTCGATTCCGGGGCCGTCGAATATGCCACCGGCACGCGTGACCTCAAAAACATGGGCGGTCTTCGCAGCAAAATGCCGGTGACGTCCACCACGACGCTCATCGCCTCGATGTCCATCGCCGGCATCCCCCCCTTCAACGGTTTCTGGAGCAAACTTCTGATCATCATGGCGGCAGTGCAGGCACAACGATACGGCTATGCGTTTTGGGCCGTCCTGGCAAGCATTTTGACACTGGCTTCGTTCATGAAAGTAATGCGTTACGCTTTTTTCGGTCCGCTCCGGGCCCGCTGGAACAACATAAAGGAAGCCCCGGTGTTTATGAAGCTGTCACTTTCGGCGCTCGCATGCCTTTGCATATTGGGTGGACTGCTCTTGCTTCCCCAAATACGAGAGCCTTTTCTTGGTCTGGCGTCGGGAGTGGTTGTCCGCGGGACGGAATACGTACAGATTATGGTAACGGAAGCGAGGTGACGGATGAGCCGACTGGTCTTTTTCGTGTTCGCGATGGTGGTGTGGGTGCTCCTCACATGGCCCGCGGAGCCTGTGACATTGGTAACAGGCGTTGCTGTGGCGGCGTTGACAACGCTGGTCACCGGCCATCTCTTCACAAAGCGGCCGCACCTCTTCAAAAACCCCGTGCGGTATTGGTACTTCTGCTTCATTTTCGTGCCGGTATTTGTCTGGCAGTGTCTGCAGGCCAATCTTGACGTCGCGTGGAGAGTGTTGAATCCGAAACTTCCTATCCAGCCGGGAATAGTCAAGGTTCAAACCGGCCTTCGCTCGGATATCGGCCTCACGTTTCTAGCGAATACCATTACCCTGACACCGGGAACAATGACCGTCGACATCGACGGCGAAAACGGCGTGCTCTACGTGCATTGGATCGACGTCAAGCACAAGGATGTCGAGTCAGCGAGCCGCGATATTGCGGGGCGTTTTGAATACATACTAAAGGAAATTTTCGAATAGGTGGGCTCACAATGGATCTAATACGTTGGAGTATCGGAGCGGTTCTTATCGCGGGATTCACGGCCCTTGCGATTTTTCGGCCGTTTCCCCTTGACCTTGGTCCGGACGCATTACATGTACGTTTCGTATCTGCCGGGTTCTATCTGGTCATACTTGCCATCTTTCTGTGCCTGTTCCGTGTCCTGCGAGGTCCGACACCCGCGGACCGCCTGGTGGCAATCGATATTTTCGGGGTATTGATCGTGGGCTCGTGCGCCATACTTTCGGTCGGAACGGGACAATCGTGGTTCATGGACATTGGCATCGCGTGGGCATTGATGAGTTTCATCGGCGCCCTTGCGCTTTCAAAATACCTGGAAGGGAGGCCGCTCGATGATTGAGGTCGCCACCGTCGCAGGAATGATATTCATCGGTGTAGGGCTCGCCTTTGACGTCCTCGGCTGTTTGGGCCTCGTGCGTTTGCCGGATATCTACAACCGCCTTCAGGCGGCGACAAAGTGCGTAACCCTTGGAACATGCAGCATTCTGTTCGGAACCTTTTTGATGATGGGGTTTGCCGCGGGCGGGTTAAAAGCCCTCGTTTGCATCGTCTTTGTTGCGTTGACCGCTCCGGTTTCCGCGCATGCCATCGCAAAAGGGGCGCATTCGGCCGGCATTCGCCTTTGGGAACGCAGTGTAGTTGACCAATATCTCGAAGATAAAAACTCGCAATCTGCCGAACCCGTGCAAGCGACCGCGGAATCAAAGGAGGAGGCAACATGAGGCTGCCGAAAGTTCGGGAACTGGGAGAAGCCGTCAAGGCCCTCGTCTTGGGACCCTATACCTCTTCCTTCCCCAAGAAATCGCATACCCCGCATCCTAATTTTCGCGGCCAACCCAAGTTTAATGCCGATAAGTGCGTTGGATGTCTCGCGTGTGAGGCGGTATGCCCCGTGAACGCCATCGCCCATGAGGACCGCGTGACCGAAACGCCGCCAGTCCGGGTCATGATCCACTACACCGACACGTGCATTTTTTGCGGCCAGTGCGAGGCCGCGTGCATTGCCGACCACGAAGGCATCAAATTGTCGAACGAGTGGGATCTGGCTCTCTTCGACCGCCCAACCGCCTTGGAAACCATCGAAAAGGAACTTCAATTGTGCGAGATTTGCGGCGAAGTCGTCGCGTGTAAAGACCATATGCGATGGGTTGCCGACAGGCTGGGAGAACTTGCCTACTCGAGTCCCACACTCTATCTTCCGCGCATGAAGCAATTGGGCATGGCCGACGATTTGCTCACTGCACCCGTGGCGGACGATAACCGCTCGGACCGGTTCAAAATTCTGTGCGCCCGATGCCGGCGCAAGACCACAATGACCGTCGAAAATCATGAAACCGCAAGCCGCACTTAGTCCGCTTAAGAACCAACGGCGCCCAGGGCCAGCGTTCTGGAACGCGCTCGGAAAACGCGCCATATTGGTGGGTATCGGCAATTCCGTGCGTGGAGACGATGGGGCAGCGCCGGCATTGATCCAAAAGCTGGACGGACAATGCGACTGCACCTGCATCAATGCCGAGTCAACTCCCGAAAACTACCTGGGCCTCATTGTAAGACAGCGCCCGGATATCGTGCTGTTCATCGACGCATTCGACATGCATCTTAAGCCCGGCGAGTGGCGTGTGTTCGAAGGTTGCGACATTGCAGAGACTTCCCTGCATACCCACGCCATATCGTTGGGCTTGCTGCTTCAGTTCTTGCGAAAACAGACCCAAGCGCAAATCCTGGTTCTCGGGATACAGCCGCGCCGTATTGCCTTTGGGGAAGGTCTTTCAGCCGAAGTCGAAACAGCCGTCAACGCAATCGCGCAGGCTGTGTGCGCTGCGAAAGCATCAGGATAGTCTTTCCACGCAATCAATCACGTTTCCCACTCAACGTCGGGTACTTTTGGGAAGAATGATACGAAAAACGCTCCCTACGCCGGGAGTGCTATTCAACTCGACTTCTCCATCGTGGATATCGACGATGCGTTTAACGATAAAAAGTCCCAGACCGGTGCCCTTCACTTTCCGATTCGAGATGGCCTCGGTTGACAATCGCACAAATTCGCGGAACAGCTGGCGACGGTCTTCCTTGGCTATCCCGATACCGGTATCCTCCACTTCAATAATCACGTTATTCTCCCGCTTTTTGAGGCGCAGGGCGATGGCGCCCCCCTCGGGCGTGTACTTGATGGCATTGGTCAGAAGGTTGGCAACGGCTTCATGAAGGAGGCGGTCTATCCCCATCACAACCGCCGCGTTCTGATGAATATCGAGCGTGAAAGAATGGCCATAGGATTCCGCCACGTCGCGATATTCCTCCGCAATGCTTTCGAGAAGAGGCGCAATTTCTATGCACCGACGCTGCTGCTCAATGGCCTCGGCGTCAAGCATGGCCAGAATTTCGAAGTCGTGCACCATCGTAGAGACTTCGCTGAGACGGCGCTGACACCTCGACAGCCACTCGCGCTGCTTTTCCGTCAAGGGGCCGCAAAGGCCATCCGAAATGTTTCTAACAAGCATGGCCGTGGCATCCACGGGTGCCTTGAGGTCGTGCAATGTGATTTGGAGAAAACCTTGGCGCATCGCGGACAGACGGGTCAGTTCCTCATTCGCGCGTTCCAAGCGGGCCTCTCCCCTGCGAAGCATAAAGGATAGGCCCGTGACGAGATATACACCGAGCCCCATCATCAGCGCCTGAACAAAAAGCACCGTCAATACGAATCTTCCATCCAACGGCTCGGGACTATTCACTGCTCCCGCCGGGAAGCGAACAGGAATGATTTCGAACCACTGGCCCAAGACCAGCGCCGAGAATTGGGTATAGGCACTGAGCGCGTGTATAAAGGCAGCGCGCCGGCTGAGCAACACCGACGCGAGCATAAGGTGGATAAGATAAAACGATTGAAAAGGCGATTTCGCGCCTCCCACAAACCACAGCGCCACCGTAATGAAAAAAAGATCCACCGTGATTGTGACATGCATAATGCTCTGCAGGAGCCCGAAATTGGCCGGGGTAAGCGCAGAACCACGAAGCTGGCGCGCAGCCCAGAAAGCCCCTGAATTGAAGACGCCCAACACCGCCGCCAACACGATAAGGCCTTCAGCGTGAAGATTTTCCACACCCACAAGGTAACGCGCAAAAAGGGCGCCCGCCACAATACCCACGACGAAGACAAAACGGACGATGCTCTGGACGTAAAGACGCTCGGCAAGAAGCTGCTCCTCGAACAACCAATGTGCCGGACGCTGGACGTTCAGGAATTCGGAACCTGGCTGACCCTTTTCGTTTTCTACCCCATGTCCGGCCCCCCTGGTTGCTCAAGGAACTCCGTACCCGAGGCTGCGATTCAGTATGGCATGAAACCTATGCGATCACAAGACGTAGAAGGGGATGATTGGGATTTTTGACGGCGGAGGCAGGGCTAATTATTATGATTGCCCAAGCTAAGGATTAATTTTCGATTAAGACGTACAGGAGATAATATTCCCCATGACACGGCGCGAATTTCTTAGAACGTCCGCGGCGGTCTTCACAGCAGGCGCCATGGGAGAGGCATTTCGGGCTTTCGCTCCCCTCCCGAGAGCGGAGGCGGCTCGCAAACCGAACATTATCCTGATTGTGGCCGACGATCTCGGTTATGGGGACGCAGGGTGCTACGGCCATCCGCGAAATCAGACCCCTAATATCGACAGAATGGCCCGGGAAGGCGTTAAATTCACGGATTTTCATGCGAACGGCCCCATGTGTTCGCCCACCCGAGCCGCATTGCTCACGGGGAAGTATCAGCATCGTTTTGGAAAACCTTTCGAGCGCGCCCTCTCGGCAAAGTCGCCGGAAATCGGCCTGCCCACGGATGCGGTGACCATTGCTCAAGTCCTCAAGGATTCCGGCTACGCCACAGCCATGTACGGGAAATGGCATTTAGGCTACCAGGCGCCGCACCTTCCGACACGGTTCGGTTTCGACGATTTCCGCGGCCTCCTCACCGGCGACGGTGACCACATATCACACATTAGCCGATCCGGAATGGAAGATTGGTACCACAACGAAGAAATCGAGATGGAGGAGGGCTACAGCTCCGAACTTATCACGGAACACAGCATCGATTTTATGCGCAAGAACCGCGATAAGCCGTTTTTCCTGTACGTCGCCCATCTGGTGATTCACTTTCCCTGGCAAGCCCCCGGCGAAAAAGCCCATCGGAAAAAGGGCACGGACTACTGGAGCCTCGAAAAACTGGGGCCGCATCCCGAGGGAGAGGTAGGCCCCGTCGTGAAGGCCATGGTGGAAGCCGTGGACCAGAGCGTGGGTGAAATTATGGCCGCCCTGAAAGATTTAGAGCTCGATAATGACACATTTGTTTTATTCACTTCCGACAACGGCGGTTACAGGGAGTATGCGGACAAATTCGTGGGCGAGATAAGCAGGAATGCTCCCTGCCGCGGACAAAAAGGCGAGGTGTGGGAAGGCGGCCATCGAGTACCCGCCATCGCGCGGTGGCCCGGCCATATCAAGCCGGGAAACGTGACGCATGAAACTGCCATGACCATGGACATGCTTCCCACGTGTGCCGAACTGGCGGGAGCAAGCGTTCCGAAAGACATAGACGGCATAACGCTCGCGCCTCTGCTCTTCGAAGGCCACGCTTTGCCCGAGCGCGACCTGTTCTGGCGCATGGGTACGGAATGCGCCGTCCGGCGGGGGCCATGGAAACTCGTGGTGGAAGGTGACGAGGCCCAACTGTTCAATCTGGACAACGACATCAGTGAAAGCAATGACCTTTCAGACCAGGCGCCGGTACTGGTCAAAGACCTTCTGGCATCGTTAAGAAAATGGGAACGCGAGGTGGACCAACAATAGATTCCAACGGGAGTCATAATGGTGGAATCAGATGAATAGACGCATTTTCTTGAAGTACATGGGCGTAGCCGCGGCTGCCGCGATCCCTCCCGTCCAAAAAGCGGCCGCGGCAGTGGCCGGGAAACCGATGGGCGAATTGGGAGGCCGCCGCCCGAATATCGTATTTCTCATGGCCGACGACATCGGCTACGGCGACCTTGGCTGCTACGGGCAAGAACTCATTCAGACGCCCAACATTGACAGGCTCGCGGCTGAAGGGTTGCGGTTCACGCAAGCCTACGCCGGAGGGCCCGTCTGCACGCCTTCGCGTTGTGTCCTCATGACGGGCCTGCACAACGGGCACACAGCCGCCCGGGACAACATCCCCCATTACCATACCTACCTTAACGAGAACGACCTAACGGTTGCCGAGATTCTCAAAAGAGCCGGTTATCGCTGCGGCGGGGTGGGCAAATGGTCACTCGGGGATGCCGGCACCGTCGGCCGGGCCACGAACCAGGGCTTTGACATGTGGTTCGGCTACCTGAACCAGGACCACGCCCATTATTATTTCACCGAATACCTCGACGATAACGAAGGCCGCCTCGAATTAATCGGAAATACGGAATCCCACGAACACTATAGCCACGACCTGATAGCCGATCGCGCCCTCGAGTTCATTCGCGAGAATAAAGACCATCCCTTTTTCCTCTACGGGGCCTTTACTTTGCCCCATTTCTCGGCACGGAGCGAAGACCCCGACGGACTTGCCGTCCCCTCAACAAAACCGTACACCGACAAAGACTGGGATGAAAAGACGAAAAAATACGCTGCGATGGTCTACCGACTCGATCGCGATGTCGGCCGCATTATGGATTTGATAGACGAATTGGGTCTTACCGATAACACGATCATCTTCTTCACCAGCGACAACGGCGGCCACGCGGAAATGTCCGGCCGGATCGATACCAACGGTCCTCTGCGCGGGCACAAACGCGACCTTACCGAAGGCGGAATCCGCGTGCCGTTCATCGCGCGCTGGCCGGGAATGATCCCCAAGGGCAAATCCAGTGACGAGATCGTGACCTTCTGGGACATGATGCCAACCTTCGCTGAACTTGCCGGCGCGGAAGCGCCGCCGGACATAGACGGAATTTCCGTCGTTAATGCCCTTGCCGGTGGTCGCATCACCGCCCCGCATGAATACCTGTATTGGGACTACGGGCATTGCCGTGACCGCTACGATCAAGCCGTGCGTATGGGCAAATGGAAAGGTATCCGGCTAGGCGTGAAGGGTAAGCTCCAGTTGTATGACCTGCAGAAGGACATCGCCGAAGAAAACGACCTCGCCGCCCAATTCCCGGAGATCGTCACAAAAATCGAGAAGATTATGCAGGAAGCCGTCACACCTCACCCGCGATACCCGGTAGGTAAAATCTACACGGGCGGACCCATCTGGAAAAAGGAGCCCCCCGAATAAACCCCGCCGCGCTGATTATATGTCGACATTCCTGACTACAGCGACCAACCTTTCCGATAGGATGGCTTGACAAGCGCGGTAGCTTCTTGGTCGTTGGAGAACCGCAGGTTTTCAGCGTCCCATTTAAGCACACGATCTTTCGCCCGCATGGCCAACACGCCGACCAAAACCATTTCGGTGAGGGGGCCGCCATACCCAAAACTCGAGCTGGCGGGTTTGCCGTCCTTGCACGCACGGACCCAGTCCTGCTCATGGGCTTCGTTTTCCACCCGCGGGATGGTTTCGGGCGGTTCTTCAAACCCTTCGCGCCCGTATACCGGCAGCAGTTCCAGTCCGCCTGCACCATGGGAACCGTGAATTGCCGTAGCCCTGTCGCCGATAAGGATGGCGCCGTTGGTGCCAAGTTTTCTCCCCGGCTCGAATGCCTCGGGAATGGGCGGCTTGAGGCGGCCGTCAAACCACGTGACCTTTACAGGGGGCAGATCACCCCGCGCCGGAAATTGATAGCGTACGATGGATGCCCTCGGGAAGGTTTCCTCGCTGACTTCGGGCACCCAATGGGTGGTCGTGGCCTGCACGCTCTCGGGCGGTCCCAAGTCGAGCGCCCAGAAGGCCGGGTCGAGGATGTGGCACCCCATGTCGCCCAGTGCGCCCGTGCCGAAATCCCAGAAACCTCGCCAGGTCGTGGGACAATAGATTGGATGATACGGTCGCTTCTGAGCAGGACCAAGCCAAAGGTCCCAATCCAGCGTCTCAGGAACGGCCGGCGTCTCCTCAGGTCGTGCCATGATGGGGAAATCGGACCACGGGTCGCCCCCGACGGGGCGGTCGCTCCAGGCATACACCTCCCGCACCTTGCCCAGAACCCCCGCCTGCACCCATTCGCGAAGACGGCGAATCTGGTTGGACGAGTGCCCTTGATTGCCCATTTGGGTTTGCACACCGGTCTCGCGGGCCGTCTCGGTCAGTGTGCGCACTTCATAAATACTGTGGGCGAGGGGTTTCTGGCAATACAAATGCTTGCCCGCCCGCATGACCGCCATAGCTGCCACGGCATGCGTGTGATCCGGCGTGGCTACGATTACCGCGTCGATGTCTTTGTGTTCCCTGTCTAACATGACGCGGAAATCACGGTAGCGTTTCGCCTTTGGAAACTCCTTGTACGTCTCGGCAGCCCGCTTCTCGTCGACATCACACAGCGCCACAATATTTTCGGTGCCGCACGCGCGGATATTCGCATGCCCCATGCCGCCAACTCCGATAGCCGCAATATTGAGACGCTCGTTCGGGGAAACGCGGCCTGGCGCCACCTGCGCCGTGTTCACTCGCGCGGCATAAGCCGAAAGTGCCGTACCGGTCGTGGCTAGAAATGACCGCCGGGAAAAAGTCTGTTTGCCCATGTTAATAACTCCTTAACGCAATCTAAATTCTTCCCTACTTCTCGAGAATACTTCCGCCGGCCACGCTTTATGGCATAAGAACCTTCACCCGCATAATATCGCCACTGCTGGAAAGATTGACGCTGCGTTCATCGCCGTTGCGGCGCTTCCCTGCGCGCCATTGACCATCCACAAACGTTCCGCGGTCAATGGACAACATCTGAATCTCGCGAGGGGGGCCTTCCAGCGCGCGAAACGTGACCCTGAAACTCACCCCGGCCACCACATAGTCACCCGGAGCCAGTTCCATGATGAATCCCCACCCGCGGCCTTCACGCGGATCGAATTCGGCGGTGTATTCAACTATCGCGGCCACGTCGTCGCTGATTGGAATCGCGTGGGCCCAGTCTTCGCCCTCCGAAATACCCTGAATAAAAGGATACATCTTATCCGTATACCGCCGCTCTTCGATAAGTGGCAGCAACGGTTGCAGCACGCCGTACGCAATCCTGAAAAGTTGCCCGACGGGGTTGGTTTTCGCATCGTCTATACCGAACACGGTCGCATTGAGCCCGTTAAACCGCACTAGGGTGATCATAGGATAGGCCGCGAAGAAGGGGTTCTTGTTGATCTCGGGGACAAAAAGCGGGTTGTCGGGCCGCGTGTACTGTTTTGCGTAGTAGACATACTTGGGGAAATAGATGTCCGGAGCGAGCAGATCCACGTGAGGCGCGGCGCACTTCCAGATGTCCATCACGTGCTCGGTGGGACCGCCGCTCGGCCATTTACCGGGACGCTCGCCCCCGGGCTCAACCAGCCACGCATTAACGTACATCGGAAGCGGATACGCTTCCTTGCCCGCCGCGGTGACCACATCCACATACCGTGCGATATGCCAGCCGGTGAAGGCCTCCGCCGCGAATCGGCCAAACACTTGTTCCCACGTGCCCGATTCCGGATAGCCGGAATCAGCAAGAATGGATGCCATGGTTTGGCTGAGGCCCTCGCGGTGCTCACGCAGATAATCAAGAAGTTCGCCCGGAACGTCGCCCTTGAATAATTCCTCCGCTGTCTGCGAG
>JAWODE010000608.1:0-5433 GCA_046483455.1 Candidatus Hydrogenedentota bacterium
ACACCAAAGCCATTTCCAGGAAGCATAACCGGAGGGCGGATTGCATCCGCCGATGATTTGATGGACAGGTTGGACAACCTGTCCTCCGTTCAAGAAAGCTCCGCTGCGGCTGGGTCTCCTGACCCTGCCGCTCCGGCGACCCGAAGGGTCTCCAATCTTGGCATCGCATCTCGATGCACCGACTTGGAGACCACGCGGGCCCGCGTGGTCGGAAGAGTGGCGCGGTCGGAGACCACGCCACAGCGAGCATAACCGGAGGGCGGATTGCATCCGCCGATAATTTGATGGACAGGTTGGACAACCTGTCCTCCGTTCAAGAAGGCTTCTAGATTCATTATTCGAAAATCGAAAACGCGGGGGCGCGTTTCCAACCCGCCATTTCTTATCCAACACGCTAAAGATGCAGGCGGGACACCTGCGCTACACCGGGGTGGGACCGCCGCCCCCGGCGGTCATTTCCTGCCCTGGTATCACTTTTTTTCGACCGGCGAGGGCGCTACACGGCTGTCGTCCTACACCTGGGTCCGTGTCCGTCCGTGTTTACAAATTGGAGACCTGTCGGTCGCCGGAGTGGTCTGGTCAGGAGACCAGACCACAGCGAGGGGAGACCAGACCACAGCGAAGCGACAGTGAGGAGACCAGACCACAGCAAGAGGGACCAGACCACAGCGAGTAGCGCGGTCTCCCTTGGCTCGCCGAAGTCCCCCTCAGGCGGACGAAGGCGGACGACCACGGCATAGCAGACACCCCCTATCGCCAAATCCTCCTCTCCGTGCCCTCCGTGAACTCCGTGGTTACATCCCCTCGGGCGTGGAACCAAAAAAATGTGCCCCCTGGTCAAACCAAGGGGCACACAAAAAAAGCGGTGTTGAAAATCAGCTGAACAGGCCGCCGACGGCCGTAGCCATGGGCTCGGTGACCGGCTGCTCGCCCGGATAACGGATGAACTCCACGTGGCCATCCAGGAACAGCACATTGCAGCCGCCCGGCACGTGGTTGTAGTTATCGACTTCGGTGGACAGCGCATCAAGCATGATGAAAAGCTCGCTCTGGGCCATGGCGCTTGCCGAAGGATTGTTGATATCGGTGATCATGAAGCGCTCGATGCCTTCACGCAGACGATACACCGTATCTGCCTGTGCGTTGCCATACGGAGAACCGACATTCAGATCCTTATCCGCCGCTTCCAGATCGCCACCAATAGCGTACCCGGTCACGAAAGCTTCGCAGACACGAGCAAACTGCGCCGATGCTTCCGCGTCAGTGCCCTCCGCAACAGCGAGAGTAGTTGGAGCAGCCACGCTCAACAACTCGATCGGATCGCCGGTTTCGGGCCCGCCGCATTGGTCAAGCGCATAGCCAAAATACCCGTAACTCATATCGGCTTCATCAGCCCCCAAGGGCAAGCCCGTGGCAGGATCGAACTCAACTGTTGCTTCGACGTCTTCCTCATCGTTATTGGGATCCGACGGACACAGGAAAATCGCCGGGTCGGTGCAATACTCCGGATACACGCAGGATACTTTCGGCGCCGCCGCGATGCATATATCGGCGGCTGTATCGCAGCCGGGCTCGAGTTCCAGCGGCGGAAACTTCTCGCCTTTGGATTCGTTCGCATACATCTTAAGTACGAGACCCCACTGTTTCAGGTTATTGGCGCAACTTGCGCGGCGAGCCGCTTCGCGTGCGCGGGCGAGTGCTGGGAGCAGGATGGCCGCCAGAATGCCGATGATTGCAATGACGACCAGCAACTCGATTAGCGTAAATCCCTTCTTCATTGTCACATCTCCTTTTCGTTGTTGTTATGAAGCCTTATCAGGCTATTCATCAACCGCGGCCACACACCGCGGCTAAAACCAACCTCTTGAACAACCGCACCGACAATTCACTGCCCCAAGGAATACGTCTTCGAAGCTACCACCCCTCTCCCGTATTCATGATAGTATGACAACGTTGTCAGAAATACGCTACCAGAGACTGGCCCCGTTGTCAATACGCTTAGTTTCCTGGGTGTCCTTCATTCACGGTAAACTCTTCATCCCGTATACCCACCGGGCATGACACCGATGTCAGAAGTAACATAGCACGGCTTTGAGTTGCTGTCAAGAGGTTTTTTCGGGAAATTTTCAGGGTCCGTTTTGCCCCAATTCTTAAAGGCCCGTGATGAAATCGCAGTGGACTTGCCGCACGCTTTGGTGTATAGTCGGGTAAATGGTATGATGGCTTCGGTTAAAGTCATCGATGTCATAACGCCCAAAAAACTCAGTACGATGGTGGAAAAAGCGTCCACAATGGAGAAGTCAACCAAACAGAATGGCGCATGGACCATTCACGATATCGCGCGTGAAGCGGGGGTGTCGGCGAAGACCGTCAGCCGGGTGGTCAACCAGGAACGGGGCGTTGCGGACGACACGCGCCGCCGCGTCGAGACGATTATCGAGGAGGTCGCCTATTACCCGCATACGGGAGCACGCAGTTTACGCACTACGACGCGGGATTGCATCGGGATCACGCTGCCGGCCCCGCGGTCGACCGTTCCATTGAGCACCATGATGCTGAACTGGCTCTTCGTCGAGTTGGACCGGGTGTTTGGCTCGAAGGGCAATTATATCGTATTCGATTTGAACCCCTACGCGGCGGCCAATCACTACGATTACGCGCGGGGCTTGTGGGAACAGCGGTATTCCGCCCTGGTGATTGCCGGGGTGGTGGCCGAAGACGACCCCGTGGTTCGGAAGGTCCACAAAGCCGGGGTGCCGTACCTGACTTCGTGTCGCATGGATACGTTTCCCGAGTGCAGCAGCGCGACCATCGACATCGAGGAAGGCGCCTATCTAAGCACCGATTATCTTATCAAGCGCGGACATAAGCGCATCGGCATGTTGAAACCGTTCAGTAACACCCAACCCGGCAATGCCCGCCGCCGCGGGTACGCGCGCGCCTGCAAGGACAACGGCATCCCCTTTGACGAAACCCTGGTCCGTCCGACTACGTTTCTCTCGGGGGACGTGATTAACGCGGTGTTCCGGCTGCTTTCGGACCCGACTGTGACGGCGCTCATCGACAGCAGTGGCGGCGAGGACTCGGCGAGCATCCGCGAGGGAGCACGGCGTTCCGGCCGCCTTCTGGGAAAAAACGTCGACGTGCTGCCGTGGACGTACTCGCCTAAGGCCACCGTGCTCAATGAAGCCTGTGCGCACCTCTGGCTGCCCCTGCGCGAGGCGATTGCCGAAGGATTCGAGCATCTCGAAAAATGGTTTCGCGACGAAATCGAGGGGCCGATTCACGTGCTGTACCGCCCGATTCTGCGCGAAACCCCCGGCGAAGACGAAGTATCCGAAAAGCAAACCGTCTTCCAGTTGCTCACCTGAGCGGATGGTCTGCCGACCCGGCGCCCGGCGGTCCCATGGCCTCTCAAAACGTGAATCGCCGGGTAACACTGCCTCAACTGAGGGGGAGGCAAGATACCCCGCGTACCCATCCATGAAGCGCCAACGCCGCGGAAAAACCGCATCCCTCGAGCTGTCGAAAGCCCGGTCCGTCCATCGCAGGCGCGAAAACCGGCCGGGACAGACCCCGGTTTGCTGCGCAAACCGCCGGGTCAGTCCCTACTTTTCGCTCGGACTTTTTCAACAGCTCCTTCCTCTCTTATCTCACCACATGGGTGATTCCATGAACCAAGGTACACGCAGTAGCCAAAGGGCGTGAGTCAGCCAGTCTCAAGTTATCCGGCGATTGGGGCTGAAACATTCTGCGCCTGAAAATCGCTGACGTCGCGTTGTCGAAGCAACCTATTCCCGAATATTCGGCCGCACTACACCTCGACCATATAAAACACCTGCGCCGGGCCGGGGATGGGCTCGATGACGGCATTCTTCATCGCGTCACAAAAGCGCTCGAAGTCGGCGTCCTTGGGGCTGCGTCCGATGACGGTTGTGTACTCGGGGCGGCACCCGTCGCCGACGTCCGCAATGAATCCGTCGGAGAGTTTCCGGGCCTCGCCGGCCGGTTTGATAAATGAGTTCGGCGAGAAGTTGAAGAGTTCGACGCTTCCGGGCGCCAAGCCTACTGTAGCCATGTGTGGGCGCTGCCACACAGGCCGGAGCCCATCCCAGAATTGCGCCATGGGGCAGCCGTCCGTCCTGCGAAAGAGAGTCAACACGACGCCCCGCTCGAGCACATGCTCGCCCATGAATTCGCCCACATCCATGGGCATGCCTTTCAGCGTGCAGTACTCCATTTCGCCATGGATATAGGCGGGCTTCGTCATGCCAAGGTACGTTGGGAAGAAGTTCGAGTATTTGTGATGGCAGCCCGACCAACTCCCGAAGGTTTCCATGGTGAGTGTTTCGGGGTCGTAGGCATAGCCGCGCTTGGCAAGCTCTTGTTTGAACCCTTCGCTCCAGCGGCGCGCGTTGTTCGAACTCCAGATTTCGTAAATGTTCCATTCACCGTGATTGCCCCGGCCCGAGAACGCGCGATTTTGGTCCCGCGCCAGCGCCGCAAGAGTCGATTCGGAGCCGTCATCCGGGTTCACGAAACACCGGTCGCCAAAATGCTTCTGGGCAGTCTCGATAAGCGGCTTGTCACCCCGCGAACTTTCGAAAATCGCCACGGCGGTGGATTCTTCCGCGCCGCGTTTCGCAAGTACATCGTAAAGACGTTCCCAAATCTCCGGCGCGGGGCGCAGCAGTTGCCGGTACGAATGCGTCACGGGGGGATGGATGAACGTGATGACATGAGTAATCCTCTTTTTTGCGGGTCCGGCCGTTTCCTGTCCCCCCGCGGCCGCCGCCAAGGCGGGCGTCGCCGCTACGCCTTTCACGAACGTCCGCCGGGTTACGCCTGTCTGCTGTTCTTTTGCCGTGGTCATACCGTGCCTCCTTTTTGGATTGCGCGAGCTTTGTTTTCACGTGACAAAAGGAAGGGTAGCGTTATGCGGGCGCAGCGTCAATCCCTCGCATTGACTCGTCTCTGCTTCGCGTGCATCATTGGTTCCGCGTGGTCTTCAACCGTGCCAAACGCATTAGAACGTTTTTCATACGGCCTATACGTCTTATACGTCTCATAGGTCCTATAAGGCGAAAAGGAGAATTAAGCAATGACAAAAATGCAACCCGTTTACACGCACGTTTTCCTCGGGTGCGCACTGTGCGCCTGCATGGTGCTGGCAGGGACAGCCATGGCCGCCGACGACATTGAAGCCATTCGGGAGCAGCCCACGGCGACCGTCCTCTCCTCGGCAACCATTTGGGCGGCCGAGGACACCTATATCGGGTGGCCGACGGTGACCAAAACACGTGATGGCGGGTTGATCGTGGCGTTTTCCGGTGACCGCGAGGCGCACGTCTGTCCATGGGGCAAAACGCAGATTGTGCGCAGCCGCGACAACGGCAAAACTTGGACCGAACCCGAGACGGTCAATAACACGCC